>NZ_DAIUCO010000161.1:0-11866 GCF_036846085.1 Noviherbaspirillum sp.
CTCCCGTATCGTGGGCATCGACATTTCCACGCACATGCTGGATATCGCCCGCGAACGCGCCAGCAAATTGCCGAACCACGATATCAAGCTTGCGGCGATGAATGCGGAATCGATGGACTTTCCGGATGGCAGCTTTGATTGCGTTGCCATGCCGTACGTGCTGTCGGTCACGCCGAATCCGGAAAAGCTGGTGGCGGAAATTCGCCGCGTCTGCCGCAAGGGCGGCACCATCCTGATCCTGAACCATTTCAGCGGCAGCCGCTTCTGGTGGTTCCTGGAACGGGCGGTCCGTTCCCTAGCGGACAAGATCGGTTTTCGCTCCGACTTCTGCTTCGATGAACAGATCCTGAAATACGACTGGGAAATCGAGTCGGTGAAGAAGGTGAATGTCTTCGGGCTGTCGAAACTGGTGGTGATCCGCAATACCTGACGCGTACCTTTCCCCGCAGCCTAATGGTTTTGCCGATGCTGGCGCCAGAACTCCGCAAAGGATTCCGGCGCGATCGGCTTGCTGAAATGGAAGCCCTGGATCTCGTCGCAGGCATGGCTGCGCAGGAATTCGACCTGCTCTTCGGTTTCCACGCCTTCGGCGACCACCGTCAGGCTGAGGGTTTTCCCCATTGCGATGATGGCCTTGGTGATGGCCTTGTCTCCGGCATCGTCGGGTATGTCGCGAATGAACGAGCGGTCCACCTTCAGGGTATCGATCGGAAACCGCTTCAGTTGGGCCAGCGACGAGTAGCCGGTTCCGAAATCATCGATCGCCAGTCGCACGCCCATGCGCTTGATGGTGGCCAGGAGCCGCGATGCGCGATCCGGATGCTGGATCACCATGCTTTCGGTCAGTTCGAGTTCGAGCAATGTGGGGTCCATGCCGGAGTGCCGCAGCGCATCCGCGATGGAGTCCGGCAGCGAGTCGTCGGCGAATTGGCAACCCGACAGGTTGATTGCCATGCACAGCGGCGGAAAGCCCTGGTTTTGCCACGCAACGTTCTGGCGGCACGCTTCGACCATCACCCAACGTCCGATCGGAATGATCAAACCGGTTTCTTCGGCCAGCGGAATGAACTGCATTGGCGAGACGACGCCGAGTTCCGGATGGTTCCAGCGCAGCAGCGCCTCGACACCGGTAATCATGCCTGTCTTCAGGTCAAGCTTGGCCTGGTACAGCAGGAAAAACTCTTCCCGCTCGACCGCATGGCGAAGGCTGGTTTCCAGTGCCAGCCGCTCCAGCGATTGCGAGCGGATGTCTTCTGAATAGAAGCGGTAATTGTTCTTGCCTTCGTCCTTGGCGCGATACATCGCAACGTCGGCATTTTTCATCAGCGATTGTTCGTCCTGCGCATGCGACGGGTACATGCAGATACCGATACTGCCGGTAACGCGGCATTCCTGCCCATGCAGCACCACCGGCTTCATCACGACCGACAGGATCTTGTCCGCCACCGCCGCCACATCGCGCTCTTCCTCGACTTCCTGCAGCAACACCACGAACTCGTCACCGCCAAGCCGTGCCACGACGTCGCTGGTGCGCAGGCAATCGGTCAGGCGTGTACTCATCGTCCTGAGGAGCAGGTCGCCGGCATCGTGTCCGAGCGTGTCGTTGATGAGCTTGAAGCGGTCGAGGTCGATGAACAGCACCGCGAACTTGCGCTTGTAACGCCGCGAGGTGTTGATCGCCAGCTGCAGGATTTCGTTAAAGAGCGCGCGGTTCGGCAAGCCGGTCAGACCGTCGTGGGTAGCCAGATACTGGATGCGCTCCTCGGTCGTCTTGCGGGCGCTGATGTCCTTGCCGATGCCGCGGTATCCGCAGAAGCGGTTCTCCGCGTCGAATACAGGACGGCCGCTGACGGAGATCCAGCGCTCGTTGCCGTCGAGGTCGCGCAGCCGCAGTTCGAGTTCATGGAAAGGCTCGTGCCGTTCAAGCTGCATGCGGTGCCGCGCCCAGTCTTCCGGGGTCATGTTCAGTGCCGGCAGGTCCCAGCGGAATTTACCCATGCGGGCGGCGGGATCGAGTCCGGCCTTTTCCTTCATTGCGCCGTCGATGAAAGTGGTGCGGAATTGCGCATCCTGCTCCCATAGCCAGTCGGATGACAGCTCCGTCAGGCTGCGATAGCGCTCCTCGCTGCGCCGAAGCTGGCAGCGCGCCTGGGCGAGTTGCAGGAACTGGCTGATCTGGTCGCCGACATAGGTTACGCAATCGAGCAGATCGGGATCCGGCCGGTGGATATCGCGGCTGAACATTTCCATCACGCCGATCACCTTCGGCCCGCTTCGGATCGGGAAGGCAAACGCACTGTGCAGCCCTGCCTTGGCGGCGGTAGCCGCACGGCGAAAGCTCGGTTCCTGAACCACGTCACGCAGCCAGACGGGTTCGCCGGTTGCCCAGGCTGCCCGGATCAAGCCGCTAGGGGTGTGATCGACCCGCACCTCGTGTCGTCCGGCCTGCAGGAATTCGTCGACGGGAAACGACGCGACAGCCCAGCTTTCGGCGCAGCACAGCATGCCGCGGGCCTCATCCAGCCGCCAATGCGCACCGCAAGTCCACCCCAAGGTTTCGCAGATCACCTGGATGATGCGGCTCATGCACCCGGCGACATCCTCCGACGATGCAAGGATGCGGGTGACCGCGTGCTCGATGGTGCGCCGCATATGGAGCTGAACCTGCTGGGTGACATCCTTGCCGATACCGCGATAGCCGCGAAACCGTCCGCTCGCATCGAAGATCGGCTGGCCGCTGGTACTGATGTACTGGGCACGGTCCCTGGCGCGCACCGTTTTGTAGACAAAATCGGTAAACGGCTGGCGCGCATCCAGCATGGCGCGGTGACGCTCCCAGCTTCCGTCCAGGCTCACCGCGGTGCGGCCGCCGTCCCAGCGCCTTGTTCCCAGCAGGAGTTGCGGGTCGATATGGGCGGTCTGCAAGCCCTGCCCGGTCATGATGGTGAAGCGGTACTGCTCGTCCTGTTCCCAATACCAATCTGACAATAGCGCGACCAGCCCCGCAAGCCGTTCCTCCGGCAACGAAGGCGCAAGAGACTGGTCCCCGGAAGCTGTCATCTTCTCTATTCCCATGATGGATGCCGCTGGACGCTGGGTCGGCAATGAATGTTTCCCAAGAGAATAACATTGCTTGGCCACAATATGTTATTAGCGTGTCTTTCCGTGGCGCGAAGGACCCAGTCCGACTTCCATGGCGACGGGCGACCTGAAAGATGAAGAACCGCCTTGCGTGCCGGTGGACTTGAAAAACAAAGAACATAGTGATGTGGATAAGTGCCCGCTATCGGCAATGAACTTCCGAGCCGGGCCGATATCCACGGCCCATTGCATTCGCTTGCGATCAACTCGAATCTGTCATTCGCGATATCGGTAGTTTTTTTACCGGACGCGTAGTTATTACGCATGCGGTTCATTCATGAATGATGAACGCCCGCACAAGTCTTAATGCGATGGAACGAAAGCGATAACCGGACAAAACAAATGGACAAATTCCTGCGTTTTGATGCACCCCTGCATTGCGCTCGCAGAACAATTGCCGGCAGCCAGCAACGCGCGATGACTGGCACGGTCGCTGCATTGCCAGTCCGTTCTAAAGTTTGCTCCGTCCGCTCCAGCCTGCGGACGCGCTTTAGCTTGTAGCTGCTCGCCGAATGCCGGAATCGGCATGGCGACGCCTTGTTCACATCACGGGTTGCAGAACGACCGCGCACCGCGCGTCCGATCGCGCCCGCTCCAATCATTCAGGAGAAAGCACCATGAAATCCATTCACAGATTCAACCTTACCCGCTGTTCGCTCGCCGTACTGACGGCATTGACACTGGTTTCCTGCGGCGGCGACGATGACGACGATAACAACGTCGCCACCACCGACAATCCTGCGGTAACGGACAACACGCCGGCCAATACGCCAACGAACACGACGCCCACTCCCACGCCAACCGCAACGACTGAAACACCGCCCAATGCAACCACCGGCGACACACCTGCTACAGGGACGGGAACCGGCACCGGCACATCCGCCAGCGGCACTGCACCGACGACTGCCAGCGTCACCCTGCCGGGTACCGAGGCGCTCAATATTTTCAATTCGAATATTCTCAGCACGCAGCCACCATCGGCGACGCCGACAGCCTCCGCGGGCACCGGCAGCGCGACGGTAAACCCGCAGTCACGCCAGTTGATTGCTACCGTGTCGACTTCAGGCCTCACCGGTACCGCGGCACAGATCCAGGACACCACCACCGGCACAGGCAGCGCGCCCGCTATTCCGCTGGTGGAAACGCCGGTCGGCAGCGGCATATGGACAGCGACGGCAACGCTCACTGAAACGCAGTACAGTGCACTGACGTCAGGACGAATGGTCTTCGTCGTGCGCAGCGCCGCCTTCCCTGAGGGAGAAATCCTCGGACCCATCCAGTTGCAGCAGCCAACTGCCACCGGAACCGGCAGCTCAACGCCGGCCACCGGCACGCCCGCCACCGCCACCGCAAACGGTCGGGCATTCGCCACCACGCTGACCGGCAGCCAGGAGACCCCGCCGGTACAGACCGCGGCAGTCGGCTCCGGCACGGCATTGGTCACAGCCAGCAGCACCGGGGACACCAATGTCACGACAAGACAGCTGTCGGCAGCGGTCGCAACGAGCGGCATCGTCGGAACGGCCGCGCATATCCATCTGGCGCCGCTCGGCACAAGCGGCCCCATCGTTTTCCCGATGACCGAAACATCACCGGGAAGCGGCGTCTGGACCACCACGACTCCGCTCACGGAAGATCAATACAATGCGCTCGCCGCGGGGAACATGTATTTCAACGTTCATAGCACTGCCAATCCCGCCGGCGAAATCCGCGGCCAGATCCTGCAGCAAGCCGTCGTCCCGGCCAGCTCCACCGGTACTGGGACAACCGGCAGCGGCACAGGAAGCGGAACAACAGAAACCGGGGCAGTGGGCACCGATACAACTGGTGCAGACACAGGCGGTGGCGCAGCTGGCACTGATACGACTGGTGCAGGCACAGGCGCTGGCGCAGCCGCCACCGATACGACTGGTGCAGGTACAGGCGCTGGAGCAGCCGATACTGATACGACTGATGCAGGCACAGGCGGTGGCGCAGCCGATACTGATACGACTGATGCAGGCACAGGCGTTGGAGTAGCCGGCACCGATACGACTGATGCAGGCACAGGTGCTGGCGCAGCCGGCGCAGATACGACTGGTGCAGGCACGGGTGCTGGGACGACAGGGAGCGGCACCTCAGGTACTGGAACGACTGGCACTGATACAACGGGAGCCGGAACAACAGGGGGCAGCACGGCAGGTACTGCAACCACAGGTACTGACACAACCGGCACCGGGGCGACGGGAACCACCGGCACCACCGGCACCGACACCACGGGAACGGGTACCACAGTCACAGGCAGCGGCACGCCGAGCAGCGGAACAACCGGTACGGGAACGATCGACACCGGCACAACGGCCTCCGGCGCCACGGATACGGGTACAGCGAGTACCGACGCCTCCGGCACCGGCGCGGGAGCAGCGGGTACCGGAACGGCGGATACCGGTGCAGCCGCAACCGGGGGCACCAGCGGTGCGACCGTAGCACCCGCTACCGGCGTTTAAGCGGAAACGACCGATGTGCCGCCAGGCCGGCACATCGGCTCGTTGATGGAACGGCGCAATTCAGGCCTGCCAGACACCGTAACCGGCCTCGCGCAGGCCGATCGCAAGCTCGACCTCCATGTCGCGCGCGCCGTTGTAAGGCATGGGGTTATACATTTCGTAGAGATGCGGCAGCAGCCTCAGGCCGAATCGCTTGACGTACTGATTCGACTGAATGCCAGCCTTATGCTTGTCGAAGCGGATGTCGGGATTCAAGCCTGTCATGCCGACATAGACGCACGGTTTGCCGCTGATGTAATCCGGATTCGATTTTCGGAATCGCGGCTCGTAGAGGACGTCGTTCGACAGTTCGACGACATAGACATGGTAGTGGTAGCGGCGCGCCATCTCAGGATGAGGAAGCCGTGGATATGCGCGCCTTCGCTGCCTGTGCCTGCTTATTTCCTGGGCATCGCTTCCGCGACAGGCTTGATGTTGCCGCAATCGGCGGAAAGCCATTTGCCGCTGGTCTCGCTGCGCTGCGTCACCGGCTGCCCGTGCATGGTGCCCTTGAAGTCGTAGGTCGACGTAAAGCTCTGGTTACTGGCATACGTGCCCTTCGCTTTGCCCTCGCCCTTCATGTCGGTGCTGTTGCAGACGATATCCATCGAATAGCTGTTGCCAGTACGCTGATGGTTCTTCGCCTGGCAGCCCATCTGGTTCATGCCGGTCTCCGGCGTCTGGTTGCGCTCGGCCATTTCCTTGGTAATGCACACCTTGCTGGCAATGCCGCCGTTTTGCGGGATGCTCACGCCCATCTTGCGCATCTGCTCGACCTGTTCGGGCGGCAGCTTCGGCATGTTCTTCATTGCATCCGACGTCATCGTCATTTCCCACAAGCCCGGTTTCATCTGGGCAGCGGCGGATCCCGCCGCACAGGCAAGAACGGCTAACAAAATGGCGGAGCTGGCGGTAGTGCGCATGGAAATTCCTTGGTCGGGTCAAAAGCGGGCATGCTACAAGCAAGGCGGTCGGACGACAACGTCCTTGATCACGGATTTACTCCCAGGACGACGGATCGATGATGCCGATCGCCTTGAAGGCCGGTTTGCAAAAAAGATAACCCTGCATCAACCGTATTCCTTCCGAGGCAAGGAAGTCCCGTTCTTCCCTGGTCTCGATCCCTTCGGCCAATACCTGCTTGCCGAGTCCCGATACGATGGCGACGATACCGCGCACGATCGCTTGCCGAACCGGATCACGATCGATGTTGCGGACCAGGCCCATGTCCACCTTGATGATGTCGGGTTGGTAATCCGCGAGCAGGTTCAGTCCCGAATACCCGGCACCGAAATCGTCGATCGCGGTCTGAAAACCCAGTCGCTGATATTCCTTGAAGATGCTGACCAGGTGTGCCCGGTCCTGCACCTGTTCGGCTTCGGAAACTTCGAAGATGATTTTCTGTACCGGGAAGTCATGCTTGCGCGCGGCGTCGAGCGTGGTGCGGATGCACAATTCGGCGCGGTACATCGCATTGGGCATGAAATTGATCGCCAGGTATTCCTTGATGCCGAGCTTCGCGGCGCCGCTGACCGCTTTTACCCGGCACGCCTGGTCGAAGGTATAGCGATTGGCATCGTTGACCTGCGACAGCACCGAGTAGGCGGATTCACCCTGCGGGCCGCGCACGAGCGCTTCATGCCCGAAGATGGATCGATTCCCGATATCGACGATGGGCTGGTAGGCATAGTCAAACTCGAAATCGAGTGCGTTGCCATCCTTGCATCGTGAGCAGCCCTGCTCCACCGGTCGGGTATGGCGTTCGGTCTCCGGTTGAATTGGAATCATTGCTTCTCCCGCTTTGGCGTGGCATCAATTGCAAACAGGCAATATACCCCGTGTATCTTGTTCTGTGAATAGAAGCTAAATTTTCTGTCGCATGGATTGAACTTTTTCAACAAACATTACAGGCGGTTCAAGGACCGCACAGGCAGCACTTACCGCGCCGGCACCGCATCCAGTCATTTATGCTAGCCTTGCCGCTGGATCAATTCTGCATCGCCATGTACACCCGATTCTTCAGCCTCAAGCAGGCGCCGTTCTCCATCGCTCCCGACCCGCGCTACCTCTTCATGACGGATAGCCACCGGGAGGCGCTCGCGCACCTGTTGTACGGCATCGGCGGCGGCGGCGGGCTGGTGCTGCTGACGGGCGAGATCGGCGCGGGCAAGACCACCGTCTGCCGCTGCTTCCTGGAGCAGGTGCCGTCCAACTGCAACGTCGCCTATATTTTTAATCCCAAGCTGACGGTCAATGAATTGCTGCAATCCGTCTGCGACGAATTCCACATCAAGCTCGAACGCGGCGATGCGGCGCCGGCCAGCGTCAAGGACTATGTCGATGCGCTGACAAGCTACCTCCTGAAAACTCATGCGGAAGGCCAGAACAACGTACTCGTCATCGATGAAGCGCAGAACCTGTCGGCGGACGTGCTGGAACAGTTGCGGCTGCTGACGAATCTCGAAACCAGCGAGCGCAAGCTATTGCAGATCATCCTCATCGGCCAGCCCGAGCTGCGCACGATGCTGGAAAGACCGGACCTGCAGCAGCTCGCCCAGCGCATCATCGCCCGCTACCACCTGCGGCCGCTGACGGAAGCAGAAACAGCCAGTTATATCCAGCACAGGCTGGCGGTCGCAGGACTGGAATCCGCACCACCGCTGCAGCCGAAGCTGGCGAAGTATATTCACCGATTGACCAAGGGCGTGCCGCGCCGCATCAACCTGCTGTGCGACCGAGCCCTTCTCGGCGCCTATGCGGAAGGCAAGCATGTGGTGGAGCGGCGGATTATCACCAAGGCCGCGGAAGAAGTCTTCGGCAGGGAACAATACATGCGGCGGCGCGACGCACGGCCTGCGCAGTGGCGCTTCGCCACACTGGGACTTGCCGCCGGTGTGCTGATTGCCGGCGCAGGCGCCGCAGCCTGGACGCTGGGCGGGGCGCAAGGCGGCCTGCAGGCGCTATGGAAAACGCCGGCGGTTATATCGGCGGCACCGCCGCAAGCACCCGCCGCCAAGGAGACTGCCAATGCCGGTAACACCGGCAATGCCGTTGTCGCCAAGAACACGACCGATGCGCAACAGCCAAAACCCGCCGCGCAACCACAACCGGGACTCCTGTCAGAACGCGACGGCAAGCCGCTTATTGCGCTCGACAACAAGAACGACCTGTTCCGCCAGCTCGCCGGTATCTGGGGCGTGCAACTCGAGGATGGCGATGCCTGCGAAGCGGCGCTCAAGCAAGGCATGCATTGCTTTGCGAGCGACAGCGGGCTTGCGGGATTGCGCCAGCTCGATCGCCCGGCCGTGCTGACACTGAACGACAGCAAGGGCAATCCGTATTACGCGATTCTGACCGGCCTGACGGATTCAGCCGCAACGCTCCGGTACGGCGACCGGACGCAATCCGTCAGCCTGCTGGTGCTGAGTCGTTATTTCACCGGAAATTTCGCCACCTACTGGCGCGCCCCTGCCAATCAGCGGACGGTCATCAAGCCAGGCGACCAGGGTGAAGACGTCGACCGTATCGCCGCGCAACTGGCAAAACTGAGCGGCGAGCCGCCGCCCGCCCCGAACCAACCCGTGGATGACAGCACGAGCCGCCGCATACGCGAATTCCAGGCCGCGCAAGGCCTGCGCGTGGATGGCGTGATCGGTCCCGTGACCTTCATGCACCTGAGCCGTGCCGCCGGCATGAATGAGCCCCGGCTGCGCCAGGCCGGGACCGCATCGTCCTCCGGAGAATAGTCACATGTCCTACATACTCGACGCGCTGAAGAAAGCGGAATCCGAGCGGAAGCTGGGCGGAGTGCCGAACATCCACGCGCAACCGCCCGCATCCATCCTGACCCCGCATCAACCGTCATGGCGCAAGCCCGCGCTCTGGGCAGGAATCCTTGCACTGGCTATGGCCGGCGGCGGCCTCGCCTGGTGGCAAACATCAGCGCGACAGGCTCCACCCCCGGCGCAGGTTGTCCAAACGGCACCTCCGGCTGCACCGGCTTCGCAGGCGCCCCAGGTTGCTGCAGCCCCTGTCGCAACCGAACAGCCTGTCGCGAAGTCCGAGCCGCCCGCAGCGAAGCCGGCAACCATACCGTCGGAACCACAGGAAGCGCCCGAAGCGCCAAAACCGGCAAAGCCGGTCAAACGGGCCAAACCGGCGGAAGCGGAACAGAAGGCGGTCGCCAAGGCTGCACCGAAACCGGAGCAACGGGTCGCGAAGGCGGAGAAGGCGGAGAAGCCGGCGCCTGAACCGGCGGCACCGAAAGAGGAACGGATCGCGTCGCTGCGCGAACTGCCGGATCACATCCAACGGGAGATTCCGCCATTGGTCATCAACGGCTATATTTACTCTCCCAACAAGGCGGACCGCACCGTGCTGGTCAACGGAAAACTGGTGCGCGAAGGCGACCAGGTGGCGCCTGACCTGGCAGTGGAACGGCTGACACAGGGAGGCATGGTGCTGAATTACAAGGGATACCGGTACCGCTCGCCGTATTGATCCGCTATGCCTGGCATGGGACGGCATGCCGGCTCACGCCGGCTGCCCATCCGGGTCAGTTCAGATGCGTCGACGCCCGATGTACATGCTCACTGACCACCCGTGCCGGCTGTGACGCCTTGGCCGCCTGATCGATCGCCTCCATGACCTGATGCGGTACCAGGTGATGGATCATGTGGCCGATTCCCGGCGTCAGCACAACATCGCTTTGGGGTATTTCGCGATGCAGTCGCCCGGACTGCTCATGCGCATCCACGATCCGGTCATCCTCGCCGCACCGTATGATCACCGGCATCTTCAATTCCCGATAGCGTTTGCTGAGCGTGTTCGCGGCGGGAATCATCATCGCCGACTCGGCCGCGCTGGCACGCAACTGCGACGGACGCAGCACCATCCAGACAGGGAATTCTTCAAAATGCTGCGGCATCTGCGCGGGGCCGAACAACTGCTTCAGTATGCCGGGCCACATTGCCCTGCTGATCAGCGGCGACACCGTGTAGCGCAGCACATCTCCGACGACCGGGACGGCTGGAACGGATAACAGCGGGACATCGAGTCGCGCCGTCGGATAGTAATAACCCGAAAGCAACACCAGGCTGCGCACCGCGGACGGAAACTCCAGCGCCATCGCAAGGGCGACCAGCGTTCCCCAGGAATGGCCGACGATGATCGGACGTTCCACGCCAAGCTTCTGCAATGCCTGGTGCAGCAACCCGGCCTGCGCCTGCGGGCTCCAGATGGTGCTACGAGGGCGCTCGCTGTGCCCATATCCCGGACGATCGAATACGATCACGCGGTAGTCGTCGGCGGCGAGGTCGACAATGCCGCTCAACTCGAAATCCCTGGTCATCGATCCGTTGCCGTGCAGGAGGACCAGCGGTTGTCCGTGCCCACGCTCGACATAATGCAAGCGCACGCCATCGACATCGATAAACCGCCCCGTCGGGGGATTCTTCATTTCCGCCTGCTGCGTCTTGTAGCGCACCGCCACTGCGGAGGCGAGCAGGGCGAGACCGGCGCCAACCAGCAATGCCCTGCCGCCGCGCAACCCGGATTGTTTGGATGACGTTGGAATAATGTTGCTTTTCATGTCGCGTCCTTATGGATTCTGGTCGTGTTGGAACGACATGCTTTGCGCTAAGTTCAATGCAGTCCTGTCAATGCCGAACATCACCGCGCAAATTGACAATTAAATGTATATGCATATATATTCCATTCATGCCTTCTCCCCTTTGACTCCCGTGAAACCATTCCGTCTCCCCTGCTACTGTGGTTCGATCCGGCAAGCGGCGCGCGTCATCACGCAGATGTACGACCATGCGCTGAAGCCGTCGGGCGTGAAAATCACCCAGTTCGGCATCCTCCGCGTGCTGTCCGCTTTTCCGGGCATGACGACCGGCGACATGGCGCGGGCGCTGGCAATGGACAGCACGACGCTCACCCGCACGTTGAAAATCATCCAGACCAGTGGTTGGATCGCATCGGAACCGGGGGAGGATCGCCGGGAACGGCACTGGCACCTGACGCCGGAGGGAAATGAGCGGCTTCAGCTTGCAATCCCGTTGTGGAAAGGCGCACAAAAGGAATTTGTCCACCTTGCCGGGGATATCGATCTGGATGGATTGAACAAAACCGTTTTTCAGTTAACGCAAAAAATCGGCCAGTAAATTTTTTTTGCGCATATAGGTGTATATACATTC
>NZ_DAIUCO010000162.1:0-11848 GCF_036846085.1 Noviherbaspirillum sp.
CCGGCAACACCGCCTTCCGGGAAGCCGACGTCCAGCAGCCGAACACCGCCGCCACCTTGTCGCTCACCAGCAGCTTCTTCGATTTCTCGGCGAAGGTCGGCCAGTCGGACGCGCCGTCCTCCTGGATGATCTTGATCTTGCGGCCGAGCACGCCGCCCATCGCGTTGATCTGGTCGATCGCGAGGCGTTCGGCCTGGATGGAACCGGTCTCACTGATGGCCATGGTGCCGGAGGCGGAGTGCAGCTGGCCGACGGTGACTTCGGTATCGGTGACGGCGAGCTTGGTGGTGTTGACTTTCGCGGTCGGGAACTGCTGCGCAAAAACCACTGCATGGGATGCCATCGCGGTTGCGGCGGCCAGGCCGATCAGGACTTGACGGCGACGTGCCGACTTGATGGCGGGAGAGGACGGGGTGGACATGCGGTACTCCTTTCAGGCAGTGATGGTTCGGACAAGCGGGAAAACTCGGGATGCGCGGCGATGTCGGTTTGCCTTGCCGGCTTGCTGTTCAAGCGGCGCGTCTTGGGATGAAGATTAGAAAATATCGCTGCGATGCAGCAATACGTCGTTTGACGTAATTAGCGAACAGGCATGCAGGAAGAACCACGGCATGCACCGCTTTGTTCAGCGGCTGCATCGCTGCAGTGCGATAACGGTGACGACACGGTGCACGGGTGCCGCCGGCAGGAATGCGCCGGATGCGCAGTACGTCAAACGACGTAGTGTCGGCCACTCGTCCGATGCAGTCCGCATGCGATGTCGTGCATGCCAGAGCCGGCTGGTTCGGATATTGCTTTTAAGGAGGATGAAGCGGCCACCGCACCACGACGTGCATCATGCGGCGCTCCGCCGATGGGAGAAACAATGGATAGCCCTGCCACCCAGCGCATCGTCAAGATCCGGCGCGACTACAACACCTGGGTCGCGAACGAAACGCTGGAGGATTACGCGCTGCGGTTCACGCCGCGCGCCTTTCGCAAATGGTCCGAGTTCCGCATTGCCAATACGGCGCTCGGCGCGATCTCCTTCCTCGCGCTGGAAGCGATCGGCGGCGCGATCACGCTGAGTTACGGCTTCACCAATGCCCTGTGGGCGATCCTGTGCGTGTCGGCGCTGATCTTCCTGACCGGCCTGCCGATCAGTTACTACTCCGCGAAGTACGGCGTCGACATGGACCTGCTTACCCGCGGCGCGGGATTCGGCTATATCGGTTCCACCATCACCTCGCTGATCTATGCATCCTTCACCTTCATCTTCTTCGCGCTCGAGGCGTCGATCATGGCGCAGGCGGTCGAGCTGTATTTCGGCCTGCCGATCGTCTGGGGCTACATCGTCTGCTCGCTGGCGGTAATTCCGCTCGTCACCCACGGCATCACCTTCATCAGCCGGCTGCAGGTATGGACGCAGCCCTTGTGGCTGCTGCTGCTCATCCTGCCCTATGCCTGCGTGCTGGCAAAGGAGCCGACCGCACTATCTGACCTGCTGACCTTCTCCGGCAAGGTGGAAGACGGTACGACATTCAACCTGCTGCTATTCGGCGCGGCGGCCAGCATCGCGTTCTCGCTGATCGCCCAGATCGGCGAGCAGGTGGACTTCCTGCGCTTCCTGCCGGAAAAGACACCGCAGAACCGGCTGCGCTGGTGGACCGCGCTGATCGCCGCCGGCCCGGCATGGATCGTTCTCGGCGCACTGAAGATGCTGGGCGGCGCCCTGCTCGCCTTCCTCGCCATCCAGCACGAGGTGCCGATCGATGCGGCGATGGAACCCACCCAGATGTACCTGGTCGGCTTTTCCTATGTCTTCTCCAGCCCCGCCTGGGTGCTGGGCGCCGTTACCCTGTACGTGCTCGTGTCGCAGATCAAGATCAACGTCACCAATGCCTATGCCGGCTCGCTTGCCTGGTCGAACTTCTTCGCCCGCCTGACGCACAGCCATCCGGGCCGGGTGGTATGGCTGGTCTTCAATGTGCTGATCGCGGTCCTGCTGATGCAGGTCGGCGTGTTCAAGGCGCTGGAACACGTGCTCACCGTCTACTCGCTGGTTGCCATCTCTTGGATCGGCGCGGTGGTGTCCGACCTCGTGATCAACAAGCCGCTCGGCCTCTCGCCATCCCATATCGAGTTCAAGCGCGCCCATCTGTACGACGTCAATCCGGTCGGCGTCGGCGCGATGCTGCTGGCGTCGCTGCTTTCGGGCGCGGCGCTGTCCGGCGTGACCGGGCCAACCGCGCAGGCACTGGCGCCGTTCATCGCGCTCGGCAGTGCGATCGCGATCGCGCCGCTGATCGCGCTGGCAACAGGCGGCCGCTACTATCTCGCCCGCACCGATACGCTCAAGGCCGAGGCAGGCAGGTCGCTGCAATGCGTGATTTGCGAAAACCGCTTCGAGACAGACGACATGGCGCACTGCCCTGCCTACAAGGGCGCGATCTGCTCGCTGTGCTGCTCGCTCGACGCCCGCTGCAACGACCGCTGCAAGACCGGCGCACGCCTGCCCGAACAGGCGGCTGGGGCATTGCAGCGGCTGCTGCCGGAAAGCGTCATGGCAACGCTGCATGGCAGGGTCGCGCAGTACCTGATGCTTTTCGGTGTACTGGCAGGCGCACTGGCCACCGTGCTGAGCCTGCTGTATTTCCAGGAACTTGCGCGCGGGACGAGCCCGGGGTCGCTGTCGACAGCCTCGCCCGAATCGCTGCGCAACGTCTTCCTGCACCTGTACGCCGCGCTGCTGCTGCCGACCGGTGTCGGTTCCTGGTGGCTGGTGCTGACGAACGAGAGCCGCCAGGTGGCGCAACAGGAATCGGACCGCCAGACCAACCTGCTGCTGCAGGAAATCGACGCCCACCGCCAGACCGACATCGAGCTGCAGCGCGCGAAGGAGGCGGCGGAGGCGGCCAATCTCGCCAAGAGCCGGTATGTGACCGGAATGAGCCACGAACTGCGCACGCCGCTCAACAGCATCCTCGGCTATGCGCAGATCCTGCAGATGGACGCGTCGCTGCCGGAGTCCCGGCGGGAGGCCATCGACGTGATACGCGGCAGCGGCGAACACCTGCTCAGCCTGATCGACGGCCTGCTCGACATCGCCCGCATCGAAGCGGGCAAGATGCGGCTCGATTCCGACGAACTGCCGTTGCAGGAATTCCTCGATCAACTGGTGCGCATGTTCACGCCGCAGGCGGCTGAAAAAGGACTCGCCTTCCATTTCACCCAGATCGGCCATCTGCCGCCGGTCGTGCATGCGGACCGCAAGCGGGTACGGCAGATACTCATCAACCTGCTCGGCAACGCGGTCAAGTTCACCGATTCCGGCTCGGTCACGCTGCGGGTGCAATACGTCCGCGGCATGGCACGCTTCGACATCATCGATACCGGCATCGGCATCCCGGCGGCAGACCTCGAACGCATTTTCCTTCCCTTCGAACGCAGCGGCGATGCGCAGTTGCGGGACGATGGCGGCACCGGCCTCGGACTGGCCATCAGCAGCATGCTCGCCCACATCATGGGCGGCGAATTATCAGTGACCAGCAGCATGCATGCCGGCAGCACCTTCACCCTCAAGCTCTACCTGTCGGAAGTGCGTTCGCCGCGGCCGAGGATCAAGCCGCAGGACCATGTGCTCGGCTATCTCGGCCCGCGCAAGCGCATCCTGCTGGTGGACGACCAGCCGTCGCAGCGCAATGTACTGGCCGACATGCTGACCCCGCTCGGCTTCGAAGTCACGCAGGCCGGAAGCGGCGCGGATTGCCTCGCCTGCATGGACCGTGTGCGGCCGGACATGGTGATGCTGGACATTTCAATGCCGGGCATGGATGGGTGGACGCTGTGCCGCGCTTTGCGCGAGCGCGGCCATCTGCGCCTGCCCATCCTGGTCGTGTCGGCCAATGCCTTCGAATCCGTGCCGCGTCACGGCGACGATACCTGTCACGACGGATTCCTTGTCAAGCCGGTATCGCTGATCGATCTGCTGTCGGCGCTGAAACGTCACCTGCATGTCGAATGGCTCGCCAGGCCGCAGGGCCCGCCAGCGCCGGTCGCTGTGCCGGCATCCGCACGCACGGTCATGCTGATACCCCCGAACGCGCAGCTGACAGCGCTCCTCGAACTTGGCTCGGTCGGCTATGTCAAGGGCATTCTCGACAAGCTGGACGAGATCGAGCGACGCGACGCCGCCTATGCGCCGTTCACCGGGGAATTGCGGCAACTGGTCAAGCGCTTTCGCCTGAACGACTATTCCATTCGCATCAAGGAACTGATACGCCATGACATGGACAATATCCAATAGCAACGTGGTCCTGATCGTGGACGACGTGCCCGCCAATCTTGCGCTGCTGTCCGATGCGCTCAATGACAGCGGCCATACGGTGCTGGTCGCCACCGACGGCCTGAGCGCGCTCGAGCGGCTGAACTTCGTAGTGCCCGACCTGATCCTGCTGGACGCGGTGATGCCGGGCCTGGACGGTTTCGAAACCTGCCGCCGCATCAAGCAGATGCGCAGCGCCAGCGATATCCCGGTCGTCTTCATGACAGGACTGACCGAAACCGAGCATGTCGTGAAAGGCTTTGAAGTGGGCGGCGTCGATTACGTCACCAAGCCCATCCAGCCGCGCCAGGTGATCGCGCGCATCACCACCCACATTCGCAGCGCGCGCATGATGGCGCGGGCACGCACGGCGATCGACGCGGCCGATCATGCGGTGATCGTTCTCGGGCCGGATCGCCAGCCGGTCTGGCAGACCGCCAAGGCGATCGTCTGGCTGGACAAGTATTTCGATGACGGCGGATCGACGGCGGCGGCGCTGCCACGCATGCTGGACGACTGGCTGCTGCAACGGCTCGCCGTGGCGGACGCGGATGAGCAGCCGGCTGCGCCGCTGTGCGTCACCCGGGCGGATACCCAGCTCAACATCCGCCTGTCGCGCGGCGATGCCGGCTCGGAACTCCTGCTGTACCTGGAGGAGCGCCGCATCGCCGCTCCCCTCCCGGACAGCGCTCAGGGCCTGGCAGATTTCCGCCTGACGCCGCGGGAAAGCGAAGTACTGGCCTGGGTGGCGAAAGGCAAGACCAACCGCGACATCGCCGAGATCGTCGGCATGAGCCCGCGTACGGTGAACAAGCACCTGGAACATATCTATGTGAAGCTCGGCGTGGAGACACGGTCGGCCGCCGCCGCCCTGGTGGCGAGCAGGATGGGTGGCGGCAATCCCTGATCACCCGGATTTGCCGACTACCGGTCCTTGCGCCGGCTCACCGTCTTCGCAGCCTGCATCGACGCCTTGTACCAGCGCCATCGCGTGCGCATCAAGGCATGCAGCGTCCGGTACTCCTCTTCCTCGTTGGCGGTGCGTACTGCCTGTTCATGCAGCTGGACGAACCTGACGGAAATTGCGTTGGGCCGCCTGCTCTCCCTGACCAGTGTCACTTCATGCCGGATATATGCGGCGAGGCCCATGATGCGCCCGCCGCCATTGCTATCGTCAGTGCGGGACATGCGCGTCAGTTGTCGCCTACCTTGTCCGTCGGGAAGCGGAGGCTGGAACGCAGCAGGTATCCCATCGGCATGTTCATGTTGATGCCGCTCGGTGGTATCGGCTGCCTGAACCATTTATCGTAAATTGGATAAATTTCACCGTCGTTCATGATTCTTGCCAGCTCGCGGTCCACCACCGCCTTGAATGCCGGATCATCCTTGCGCAGCATGATCGCGTAGGGCTCTGTCGACAATGAATCACCAACCACGCGGAAGGACTCCGGGTTCCTGGCCGCCGCCCGCAGGCCATACAGCAGCACATCGTCCATCGCAAACGCATCCGCCACTCCCCGCTCGACCATTCCGAACCCTTCCGCGTGGTCCTTGCTCTCGGCGAGCGTAATATTCAGCGACCGCACCTTGTCGCGGTCAACCAGTGTTTTGGCATTCGTGGTGCCCCGGGTGGTCACGATTTTCTTGTCACGCAGATCGGCCCAATTCGCGATTCCGGAATCGGTCCGCACCACCATGCGGGCGCTGGCCACGAAATGCGATACCGTGAATGCAACCTGCTTGCGCCGCTCTGCCGTATTGGTGGTCGATCCGCACTCCAGGTCGGCTTTTCCCTCCGCGATGGCCTGCATGCGATTGGATGGCGTTACGGCAAGGTAGCGGACATCAAGCTTCGCCAGCTTGAGTTCGCGCTTGATGGCGTCGGCGACCTTCAGGCATAGATCAATGGCATAGCCCACCGGTTGCCTGCCGTCCATATACGAGAACGGCAAGGAGGCCTCGCGGTGGGCAATTACGATGGCCTGGCTGTCCCGGATCCTGTCCAGCGTCGCCGCTGCGGACTGCGACACCGGTACTGCCGATGCGCACAGCGTCACAGCCGCGATGGTTGTTCTTATGCCATTCATGGTCGTCTCCCTGTTGTCGAAGTAGATCGAATCTGCTTCATGCTTTTTTACCGCCGCGTGCATAACCGACGCAGCTGCGGGCAAGAATGTCGGTCGGATCGAGCAGCGCCACGTGCCGCCCGGCAACCGGAAACCGGTCATCCTGCGATAGCAGTAGCGGCAATTCGGTGCAGCCGAGCACCACCACCTCGGCGCCGCGCGCAACGAGATGCGCGAGCGCCTGCATCAGTTCATCGCGGCAGCAGCCGTCGCGATAGCCGGCTTTCACGCCCTGTTCACCGTAGATTGCGTTCATGACCCCCTGCTGGTGTTCGTTGTCGGGAACGACGAGGTCGAAGCCGGCTTTCGCGAATTCGTCGTGATACACCCGGCTTGCGATCGTTCCCGACGTCGCCAGCAGGCCGACGGTTTTGTCGTGACCGTAATGCAGGCTGATGTGCTTTACCGTTTCCACCAGCATGTTGACGATGGGAATGGACAGATAGGGCTGGATGCGCTCGACGAATGCATGGGCGGTATTGCACGGGATCGCTATCAGGTCGGCGTCGGCGGCTTCCAGCTTCTTGCACGCGGCATACATTGCCACGGTGGGGTCCGGGCCGTCGCCGACCAGGTTTCCGGTACGGTCAGGAATGGCGGGGTTATGCTCCACCACCAGCCGGATATGGTCCTGGTCGCGTACCGCGTCGGTGTTGCGAATGATCTTGTCCATGAAGTCGACGGTTGCCGCCGGACCGACGCCGCCGAGGATGCCTACCTTGAATGGTTTCGACGGCGCATCACCTTCGCAGGACAGCGCATGCAGCGCATAGATGCGGTTGACGTCGAGTATGGGAATGCCGCGCTCCTGCAACGCGTCGGCGACGATGGCGATCTCCGTCGCTCCCGGCACGATCAGTTCCGCGCCCTGCAGCAGGAGGTCCCGGCATGCGTCCGCGAGCAGGTCGACTGCCGCTCCCTGCAAGTTCCCGGCCTTGAGTCCTTCCGGCCCGTAGATTGCCGGCATGACGCATGCCTCCTGCACGTCGGCACCCGGATAGAGCAACGCATACCCCGCCGCATCGAACGTGCGCTCGAAGAGCCGCTTGCTCCTGACATAGTCGGATGTCAGGATACCCAGCCTGCATTTATCGGGATGGCGTCGTCCGATGTGCGCCTTCAGCGCTTCCATCATGTTGACCACCGGCAGGCGTATATCCGGCCGCAGTTCGTCGATGAAGGTATGGCTGATGAAACACGGCAGGATCACGCTGTCGACCTTGCGTGATTCGAATCGCCGGATCATGTCAAAAATATAAAGCTTGCGTCCGTTCTGGTTCGCCTGCGCGCCGCCCGACATGCCGTCACTTCCCTGGCTTCCTTCGTCGAAGGCGTGCTGCTCGATCGTCAGATCGAGGTTTTCCGGTGCTTCGTTCGCCGCCCTTGCCTTGACCAGCTTGAAATACATATCCGCCCCGGCGATCGAGCCCAGGCCGCCGATGATTCCGAGGCAACGACGAACTGCTTTTCGCGGCATGAAGAACTCCTTCCGGTTGATTTGCCTGCGGCGGGTGCGTACTCGATGCCGTGCCCGCCGATAAGTAACCTTACCTGCCGCCGGTCCGGCCGTTATGCAAATTAAACCTACATCCATGTCCTGCCGACATAGATAGTCGATAACCTCACCGCGATTGACCGCAACGCGGTTTCAAAGGCACACTGCCCGGGACCGGGACCGGAAAATTTGACAAAAGGCGGCTATGGACACCAGATGGATTGAAGACTTTCTCAGCCTTACCCACACGCGCAATTTTTCCCGTTCGGCGGAAGACCGGAACATTACCCAGCCCGCGCTCAGCCGCCGCATCCGTGCGCTGGAAGCCTGGGTCGGCGCGGACCTCGTCAACCGGAGCAGCTATCCGCTGACGCTGACTCCCGCCGGCAAGTTGTTCAGCGACGCCGCCCGTGAAGCGGTCAAACTCCTGGATGACGCGCGCGCCGTGGTGCGCGGCCAGCGAACCGACGAACGGATGCTGCAGGTGGCCGCCGGCCATACGCTGTCGCTCAACTTCTTCCCGATGTGGCTGAGCGGCGTGCAATCGAAACTCGGCGAGGTGCGGGCGCGCATCCTTGCGACCAATGTCCACGATTCGGTGCTGTCGCTCGTCGAGGGCAACTGCGACCTGCTGCTGTGCTACCACCATCCCGAATTGCCGATCGACCTCGACCCCGCCCGCTACGAATTCATCAGCCTGGGCAGTGAAGTCGTGATACCGGTATCGGCGCCCGACCACTCCGGGCGCGCCGGCTTTTCCCTGCCGGGCAGCACAAAATCCCCCACCGCGACGGTCGCCTATACCGGCGTGTCTTACTTTGGGCGGGTAGTGGACCTGATCCATGCGAAGGTAGGCCAGGAATGCCACCTGCAGCACATCTATGAATCCGACATGGCGGAACTGCTGAAGAAAATGGCTCTTGGCGGACACGGCATGGCATGGCTGCCTGAAAGCTCCATCGTGCGGGAGCTGGCGGAAGGCAGGCTGGTCCGTGCCGGCGGCGATCAGTGGTCCCTTACACTTGAAATCAGACTGTTCCGCGCAATCCAGAACACCAAGCCTGCACTTTTCCGGCTCTGGAAAGGACTTGCGGGCGAAGGTTGATCGACGCTGGCGACCTCCGCTTTCCATACCATCAGCAAGGCAGGCAGCTCAATGCCGGCTTTGCATGAACGTATGTCTAAATGACATAGATTTTCATTTCACCGGAGATAGAATTCCGTCCATCGCAGCATGCCGTCGATAGCGGCATGCACCAGAACGATCGACGATATTCAACTTCAAGGACTGCCGGTGAAAATCAACGAACAATGCAGCAACGAACCTGGCGGACAACGCGTCGAACAACGCTGCGAGCACGACCTGCTCGGCGACCGGATGATTCCGGATCATGCGTACTACGGCATCCACACCTTGCGCGCGCTGGAGAATTTCCCGGTCACCGGCGTCCCGATCTCCATGTATCCGGACCTGATCATCGCGCTGGCCTGTGTCAAGCAGTCAGCCGCCCTGGCCAATCATGAACTCGGCATGCTGGATACCGCGCGCATGCAGGCCATCGTCGCAGCCTGTGCAGACATACGTGAAGGCAAGCTGCATGACCAGTTCGTGGTGGATGTGATCCAGGGCGGTGCGGGCACGTCCACCAATATGAATGCCAACGAAGTCATCGCCAACCGTGCGCTGGAACATCTCGGACGCAGGCGCGGCGACTATGGATACCTGCATCCGAACGAACACGTCAACCTGAGCCAGAGCACCAACGACGTCTATCCGACCGCCTTGCGCCTTGCCGCCCATAGCGGAATCTTCCGGCTGGTGAAGGCAATGGGAAGGCTCGAGCGGGCTTTCCAGTCGAAGGCTAACGAATTCGGCGACATCCTCAAGATGGGCCGTACGCAGTTGCAGGATGCGGTGCCGATGACGCTGGGCCAGGAGTTCAGCACGTATGCGGTCATGCTCGCGGAGGACCAGGAGCGCCTGAAGGAAGCGGCCAGTCTGGTCAGGGAAATCAATCTGGGTGCGACGGCGATCGGCACCGGCATCAATTCGCATCCGGAGTACGCCGGCAAAGTCTGCGGCAAGCTGTCGGACATCAGCGGCATTGCGTTCGTCACCGCGCCCAACCTGGTCGAGGCGACCCAGGACGTCGGCTCGTTCGTCCAGTTGTCGGGCGTACTGAAGCGGGTCGCCGTCAAGCTGTCCAAGACCTGCAACGACCTGCGGCTGCTGTCGAGCGGCCCGCGCGCCGGACTAGGGGAAATCAACCTGCCGCCGATGCAGGCCGGCTCCAGCATCATGCCGGGCAAGGTAAACCCGGTGATTCCCGAAGTGGTCAACCAGATTGCATTCGAAGTCATCGGCAACGATGTCACCATCAGCTTTGCCGCCGAAGCCGGCCAGCTGCAGCTGAACGCCTTTGAACCCATCATCGCGTACAGCCTGTTCAAGAGCATCGCCCACTTGACCAGGGGCTGCGACATCCTCGCCGAGCGCTGTATCGCCGGCATTACCGCCAACCGCGACCGGCTGCGCGGCATCGTCGAGAACTCGATCGGCATTGTCACCGCCCTGAACCCGTACATCGGCTATGCAAGCGCCACGGAGGTCGCACGGGAAGCGCTGGAATCAGGCAGGAGCGTATATGAGCTCGTGCTGGAGAAAGGACTGCTGACCCGGCAGGAGCTCGACGACATTCTCCAGCCTTCCATGCTGACCCGCCCTCGCACGGCATCGCGCGTCGCGCGCACCCATCCGGCATAGGGCGCCCTTGTTGCCGGCCGAATCCCTGATGTTCTTATGTTGCACCGATGTTCCCGATCCACCAATGCATTCAATCTTATGGAGACACAATGACACTGCTTCAATTCATAGGCGCTATGATCAGCGCCGGCATCATCGCCGGCACCGTCCAGGCGCAGGAAACCGGCACGCTCAAGAAAATCAAGGACACCGGCGCGATCACGCTCGGCGTGCGGGATTCATCCATCCCGCTGTCGTATCTGGACGACAAGCAGTCTTACCAGGGTTATTCGATCGACCTTTGCATGAAGGTGGTCAATGCGCTGCAAAAGCAGCTCGGCCTGTCGTCGCTGAACGTGAAGATGAATCCGGTCACCTCCGCCACACGCATTCCGCTGATGGCCAACGGCACTATCGATCTCGAATGCGGTTCCACGACGAACAACCTGGAACGGCAAAAGCAGGTTGCATTCGCGCCGACTACCTTCGTGACGGCCAACCGCGTGCTGTCGAAGAAAGCATCCGGCGTGACCACGCTTGCCGACCTGAAGGGTAAGTCGGTCGTGTCGACATCCGGTACGTCCAATATCAAGCAGCTCACCACACTCAATGGCGAGCGCAATCTCGACATGAACATCCTGACGGCGAAGGATCATGCGGAGGCATTCCTGATGGTGGAAACCAACCGCGCCGTTGCCTTCGTCATGGATGACATCCTGCTTGCGTCCCTGGCAGCAAGCTCCAAGTCGCCGGCCGACTACACCATCAGTAGCGAAGCGCTGTCGGTCGAACCGTATGCCATCATGATGCGCCGCGACGACCCGGCGTTCAAGAAGGCGGTGGATGACGCCATCATTGCGCTGTTCAAGTCGGGCGAGATCAATCGCATGTATGCCAAGTGGTTTCAGGCGCCGATTCCGCCGAAGGGCATCAACCTGAACATCCCGATGAGCGCGCCGCTGAAAGCCGTCATCGCCAAGCCGACCGACTCCGGCGATCCGGCTGTCTACGCGGCAAAGTAATTACCTGGGAGTGGCAGTTTTTGCGGGAGGCATGTGCCTCCCGTTTTTTTGATCCGCAGCATGCAGCACGTCACCGGCAGCAGACAACATCAACGAGAGACAACATGAATTACAACTGGAACTGGCGCATATTTTGGGAGGCGTCGCCCGACGGCGTGG
>NZ_DAIUCO010000163.1:0-11826 GCF_036846085.1 Noviherbaspirillum sp.
ATGCAGGACGGCATCGAGATGGACACCTTGTTCGGCGACGGCAGCCAGCAAGGCGGGTTGTTCGGCAAGCTGATGGGGGCCGGCAAGCGTCTGCTGACCGGCGAATCGCTGTTTACCACCGTGTTTCACAACGAAGGAAACGGCAAGCGGCGGGTGGCGTTCGCGGCTCCCTATCCGGGCAAGATCGTGCCGGTGCATCTGTCCGAAATCGGCGGCACGCTGATTTGCCAGAAAGACTCTTTTCTTTGCGCCGCCAAGGGCGTATCGCTTGGTATCGCCCTGCAGCGCAAACTGGGCGCCGGCCTGTTCGGGGGCGAAGGCTTCATCATGCAGAAGCTGGAAGGGAGCGGCTGGGCTTTCGTGCATGCGGGCGGCACGCTCGTTGAACGCACCCTGCAACCCGGCGAGGTACTGCGTGTCGATACAGGCTGCGTGGTCGCCTTCCAGCCGACGGTGGATTTCGATATCAAGTATGTCGGCAAGATCAAATCCGCGATCTTTGGCGGCGAGGGCCTGTTCTACGCCACCTTGCGCGGCCCCGGCAGGATCTGGCTGCAGTCGTTGCCGCTGTCGCGCCTTGCCAACCGCTTGATGATGGCAACCCCTGCCTCCGGTGGGTCGAGCGGCTCGCTGCTCGGCGCTGGTGTGCTTGGCGGTGGTCTGGGCGGTTTGATCGGCGGCGACGATAACTGACATGCCGCCGGGCGACATGTCGTTCAGCGGACGATTGTTCGGGCCGGGCATTGCCGGTGGCGGTCTGCCGGTGTCCGGAGGCTGGCGCGGCGATGTTCTGCATTTGCAGGGCGAAGGCTTGGAATTTGACCTTCCAGCCGGGTTGCTCGGCATGCGCGCCGCCGGTTTCAACCTGCAGCAGACCGGCATCCACTGGAACACCGGCAACGGCGAATTCGCATTGTTTCTCGATCAGCCGGGCGACCAGGCCGCCTTCACGTCGGGTGCACCGGCTTCGCTGGCGACCCTGGTGGCAAGCAGCAACAGTCAGCGGAAAGGCATGCAACGACGCTTTCGGTTCGGTGCCGCAGCCGTCCTGCTGTATTTATTGCTGCCCGTCATTGCGATTCTCGTGTTTTTCCTGAATACGGATTCCATCGCCCAATGGGCGGCGGACAAGGTTCCGGTGAAGTATGAGGAAAAACTAGGCAGTGTCGTACTCGGCCAGATCAGGGCCGAACAGAAGCTGACCGATCGCGGCCCTGCGGTCGATGCAGTACGCGAGATCGGTTCCCGCCTGCATCCCGGATCGCGCTATCGGTACCGGTGGTTCGTTGCCGAAAGCAACGACGTCAATGCGTTCGCACTACCGGGAGGCGTGGTGGTGGTGCATGCAGGCCTGATACGCGAGGCCGATAGCGCGGGAGAACTGGCCGGCGTGCTGGCACATGAGGTGGCGCATGTCGAACGCCGGCATGCGCTGAAGAACCTGGTGAAAAATGCCGGTTTCGGCATCCTGCTTTCGCTCGTGCTTGGCGATGTGTCCGGCAGCACCATCGCAGCGTGGTCCGGGTATCTGACTCAGATGAAATTTTCGCGCGATGCGGAGATGGATGCGGATCGCGACGGCGTCAAACGCATGGTCGCCGCCGGCATCGATCCGACCCATATGCTGAGTTTCTTCAGCAAGATGGCGGAAAAGGAAGGCAAAGGCGCATCGGCAATGTCGGTGCTTGCCACGCACCCTTCATCCCAGGAGCGCATGGCCGCGCTGCAGGAACTGATCAAGGGGCTGCCGCCGGCCAGTTATGCGCCGATGCCCATCGATTGGGCGTCGGTCAAAGCGGCTGCCGCGACACAATCTTCCATGTAACCTTCCGCCCGTGCCGGAAAGCAAGCCGGGGTCGATATGCAATGTATGGAACGTTGACTTTGGCAAGCAATCGAACGGATTTTTGGAGGTGAAAATGACCGGACCAACCCCAGCAAACAAATCCCCTGCCGACGGTGCAGGACCACATGGCGTACGTACGAAGGAAGATGTGATCGCGACCGAGGATATCGGTTTGCCCACAGGCATTCAGCCGGACGAGCTGTCGAAGCTGGATCAGGTAAAACCCGATCCCGACAAGCCGGAGACGAAGCACTAAGGTGCCGGTCGCCGGCTCGCGGACGGTACTTCGAGTACGGCATCATCCGCCGTGACGAAGATGCGCTCTCCCGCTGACGGACGCACGGCGAATCCACCCGTGAAGGCGCCGAAGGAAGGCAGCAGCGCATGGCCGCTTCCTATCAGGAAGCAGGGTAGCCGCAGCGCGTCACCACGCCCGGCAAGATGGTAAACCGGGTGCACATGGCCGGCGAAAACGTAGGCGTTGTCATGCACCGCCGGGTGGTGGCAGAACAGGAACGGGCCGATGCGATGCGGCTCGTCTACCACCTCCATGCCTAGGGCGTCGGGCGGGTCGCCGGCATGGCTGTCGTGGTTGCCGCGCACCAGCGTCATTCGCAAACCCGGCTGACTGGTACGCCATGCGATGAGGGCTTGCATCGTCGCTGACCCCTGAACTGCCTTTGCATGCAAAAAGTCGCCCAGGAAAAGAATGTGTGCGATCTCGCGCTGCGCGCTGATGTCGTCCAGCGCCGACAGGTTTTGCACCGTTGTTCCGTGGGGCACGGGAACGCCCTGCGCCCGGAATGCGGCTGCCTTGCCGAAATGAATATCCGCGACAATCAGCATGCGCTTCGATGGCCAATAAGCGGCACGCTGCGGCAGCAATTCAATTTCTTCGCCGGCTAGTGCGACGATGGCTGAAGGCAGGCGGTCGGGCATGGGAGATGAGGTGGTTGGACGTCAGGTGCGTTTCACGGCAAGGGCCGATCATCTCAGATCGACGCCGCCTTTTCCAGGTCTCGCAGCATACGGGCTACCCGCTCAGACAATTTTTCGGTCGACAGTTTCTCGCGCAGCCGATCGATCATCAACGGGAACGCAAACGGCGTCAGCCTCGCGGTGGTGAAGAACGCAATATCCTGCTGCTGCAGCGCCAGCAGCGTTTCCCGCAATCGGGAGAGCTCCAGTTCCTGTTCAAGGACTTCGCGCTCCGCCTGGGTCAGCAGCTGGTTGCCTGCATCATGTTTCCGGAAGACTTCGTAGAACAGGCTGGACGATGCCTGGAGCTGGCGGTTGCTTTTCGGCTGCCCGGGATAGCCCAGGAAGATCAGGCCGGCGATGCGGGCAATTTCCCGGAAGCGGCGTTGCGACAATTCGGAGGCATTCAGGCTTGCGAGGATGTCCTCCAGCAGGGAGTCGACCGAAAACAATCCAAGGTCCGATCCCTTCAATGGCCGTTCGCCCGGCGAAAACACCGCTGCCCAATCGTAGGACTCGGGCAGCAGCAGTTCGATGCCGTAGTCGTTCACTGCGATCGAAAATGTCAGCGGACGAAGGCTGGCGATGCGGTATGCCAGCAGCGACGCGAGGCCGAGATGAGTGAGCCGTCCGGCGAATGGATACAGAAACAGGTGCTGACCTTCGCGCGTGGACGTGCTTTCCGCCACCAGCCGCCGGCGCGTAGGCAGCGCGGACCAGCGGCATTGCACTTGCAGGAGTGGCTGCAAGGCCCGCATTTCCGGACCATCGAACCGGCCGGCTTCCGCTTCCTCCAATCGCGCGAGCATGCTTTGCGCAACGTCCCCCGATAAAGGCAGGCGGGTGCCCTGCCAGCGCGGAATCGCAGGCTTGTTGCCGCTTCCGCGCTTGACGTAGGCGGTCATCTCGTTGATGCGCACGAACTGCAGCAGCCGGCCGGCGAACAGAAAATGGTCGCCCGGCTTCAAACGTGAAATGAATGACTCTTCCACCGTGCCGAGCTTCGGCCCGGCAAGATACTTCACCGTCATCGCCGCATCCGAGACGATGGTCCCCATGCTCATGCGGTGCCGCCTGGCGATCCGGGCATCGGGGACGCGATAGACGCCTTGTTCATCCCGCACGACGCGGTGATATTCCGGATAGGCGGTCAGGCTTTGGCCGCCGCGCACTACGAAGTCCAGTGCCCATTGCCATTCTTCATCGGTAAGCGTGCGGTAAGCCCACGCGCTGCGCACCTCTTCGAACAAGGACTGTGACGTAAAGCCGCCGCCGAGCGCGATCGTTACCAGGTGCTGCACCAGGACATCCAGCGGCTTGCGTGGCGGCGGGCGGGCTTCGATCCGGCGCGCATCGACCGCATCGCGCACTGCGACCGCTTCCAGCAGTTCCAGGTTATGCGTCGGCACCAGCGTGACGCGTGACAGGCGCCCCGGCGCATGCCCGCTGCGGCCGGCGCGCTGCAGCAGGCGCGCGACGCTCTTGGCGCTGCCGATCTGCAACACGCGTTCGACCGGATGGAAGTCCACGCCGAGGTCGAGGCTGGAGGTGCAGACGACTGCTTTCAACGATCCATTCTTCAAACCGGCTTCCACCCAATCCCGCACCGCCTTGTCAAGCGATCCGTGATGCAGGGCGATCAGGCCGGCCCAGTCGGGGCGGGCTTCGAGTATGGCCTGGTACCAGAGCTCGGCCTGTGCGCGGGTGTTGGTAAATACAAGCGTGGTCGCATTGGCATCGATCTCCCCGATCACCGGCATCAGCATCTGTGCGCCGAGATGGCCGCTCCAGGAGAAGCGCGATGGCCTTTCGGGAATGAGTGAATCGACCTCGATCTTCTTTGGCAATGCCGCTTCGACCAGGACGCCGCGCCGGTTGCCCAGTAGAACATCCTTCGCCTGCGCCAGGTTGCCCAGCGTCGCGGACAAGCCCCATACCAGCAGGCCCGGATTCCAGTGCGCCAGCCGCGCCAGGGCAAGTTGCGCCTGCACGCCACGCTTGCTCCCCATCAGTTCATGCCATTCATCGACCACGACCATATCGAGCGACCTGAATACCTGTTGCGCATCCGCTTTGCTCAGCATCAGTGACAGGCTCTCCGGCGTGGTGATGAGTGCCTGCGGAAGCGCTTTCGATTGCCGGCTGCGTTCCGCGGACCCGGTGTCGCCCGTACGCATGCCGACCCGCCAGGCCGGCATCAGCTCGCCCAGCGGTTCCTGCAGTGCGCGGGCGGTGTCGACCGCCAGCGCCCGCATCGGTGTCAGCCATAGGACCCGCAGGCCGGCGGGCCTTGCACCCGCGTCGTCGGCCACCAGTGCCCGGTGGAGCGCGGCGAACCAGACGGCATAGGTTTTTCCCGACCCGGTGGTCGCGTGGAGCAAGCCGGATTCGCCGTCGAGCGCCGCCTGCCATACCTGCCGCTGGAACGGGAAGATCGACCAGCCCCGCCGTGCGAACCAGGCATCGACTTCATCCATCTGATCGGCGCCCGCGTTGCGGTTGTCTGCAGGCAGGACGCCACGCTTCACAACATGCCCCGCAGCGTGGCGAGGGTATCGGCTTCCTCGATCTTCTTGTCATTCCGGATGCGCAAAATACGCGGGAAGCGCACCGCGATGCCGGCCTTGTGGCGGGGTGACAGGGCGATACCCTCGAAGCCGATCTCGAACACCATCGTCGGCGTCACGCTGCGCACCGGGCCGAATTTTTCGACGGTGGTCCGGCGAACAGCGGCATCAACCTTGGCAATCTCGGCGTCGGTGAGGCCGGAATAGGCCTTTGCGAAAGGGACCAATCGTCTTGCACCGTCAGCGGCGTCGGGATCGTCGTCCCAGACGGCGAAGGTGTAATCGGTATACAGCGATGCCCTGCGGCCGCTGCCTGCCTGGGCATAGATGAGTACCGCATCGACGGCATACGGATCGATCTTCCATTTCCACCAGGTTCCGCTGTCCTTGGTCCGGCCGACGCCGTAGCGGGACTCCGCCGCTTTCAGCATCAGCCCTTCAACCGACCGTGATCGGGAAGTTTCCCGCAACGCCGCCAGCGCTTCCCAGCTATCCGCCTTGACCAGCGGCGACAGCTTCAGCGCAGGGGTGTCGGCGTGTTCGACGATATCTTCGAGCAGTTTGCGCCGCTCCGCCTGCCAGGTCGCCCGGACATCAATGCCGTTCACTTCCAGCACGTCGTAAACAACCAGTACCGCCGGTAGTTCCTTCAGCATCTTGGGCGACAGGGATTTGCGGCCGATGCGTTGCTGCAGGGCGGCGAAAGGCGAGGGCGCGTCGCCGGTCCAGATCAGGATTTCGCCGTCCAGTACAGTGCCCTCGGGTAGCCGTATCGAGGCGATTTCCGGAAAGCGCTCGGTGATCAGGTCCTCGCCGCGCGACCAGAGCCAGGTCTGGCCGTCGCGCCGGATCAGCTGGGCCCGGATGCCGTCGTACTTCCATTCCGCCTGCCAATGGCCGACCGGTCCCAGGCTTTCCGGCGGTGCCTGCAGTGCATGGGCGAGGAAGAAAGGATAGGGCTGTCCACCTTCGAGTCGGTGCTCCGCATCCGACTGCGGAGCCATCAGCTGGACCAGGCGTTCGGCGCTTGGCCTCGCACGGCCATCGGTCCAGCCCATCAGCCGCTGGGCGATCAGCTTGCTGTCGACGCCGGCGACTTCGCCGAGTGCCCTCGTCACCAGCAGGCGCGATACGCCGACGCGAAAGCCGCCGCCGATCAGCTTTACCAGCAAGAACCGCTCGCGCGCATCCAATTCGTCCCAGTAAGAAAACATGGCGGCGCGGATGTCGTCCGGCGACGCGCCGCGCAAGGGCGCGATGCGTTCCTGCAGCCATTGTGCGAGTCCGACATCGCTTCGCCGCTTCGGCGGTGGCAGGATAAGGGCAATGGTTTCCGCGAGATCGCCGACCGCGTGATAACACTCATCGAACAGCCAATCATCAATGCCCGCATACTCGATCGAAAACTGGCGCAGCAGCTTTGTCGGCACCGCCTGGCGGGGTTTTCCGCCCGCCAGAAAATACACGGCCCACGCCGCATTTTCCGGTTCCGCCGCTACAAAATAATTCTTCAATGCCTGCAGCTTGCGGCTGGTCGCGGTGGTTTCGTCGAGCTCCGCATACAGGCTGGCAAATTCACGCATGCGGCGCTTTTGTTTCCATATCGACGTCTTCCTCCACGCCGTATTCGGTGGAGAATGCACCGGCCTCCAGCCCGTTCTGCTGCAGCCAGCGAACCATCACCGCGATCTGTCCATGGGTGACGATGACCCGCTGCGCTTCCGTGGACTTGATCGCCCGCATCAGTCTCGGCCAGTCAGCATGGTCGGACAGCACAAAGCCCCGATCCACTGATCGCCGCCGACGTGCGCCGCGCAACAGCATCCATCCACTGGCGAATCCGTCGCTGTAGTCGCCGAAACGCTTGATCCACGGCGATGCGCCCGCGGATGGCGGCGCCAGCACCAGAGCACGCCGGAGTTCGGCCTTGTCGGCGACATCAGTCACCATGCGGGTCGGCGGCAACGGCACGCCAGCCTCCCGATAGGCGCGATTCAGCGGCTCGACAGCGCCATGGCAGATGATCGGTCCTATGGTCGGATCGATGCCGGAGAGGATTCGCTGGGCTTTCCCAAAGGCGTAGCAATACAGCACGCTGGCGCGTTCATCGGCGGCGTTGCGGCGCCACCAGTCGTTGATGTCGGTGTAGACGTCGTCCTGCGGTCGCCACTGGTAAATCGGGAGGCCGAAGGTGGATTCAGTGATGAAGGTATGGCAGCGAACCGGCTCGAAGGGCGCACAGGTGGCATCGGCCTCGACCTTGTAGTCGCCCGACGCCACCCACACTTCGCCGCGATGTTCGAGGCGCACCTGCGCAGACCCGAGCACATGTCCCGCTGGATGCAGGGAAATGGTGACACCGTTGTGGACTACGCTCTCGCCGTAAGGCAGCGTGTCGAGGTTGATGTCCCCGAGCCGCGATTTCAGGACGCCTGCACCGGGCGCGGCTGCAAGATAACGGCCATGTCCGATGCGCGCATGGTCAGCGTGCGCATGGGTGATGACAGCGCGATCGACCGGCCGCCAGGGATCGATGTAGAACCCGCCGGGCACGCAGTACAGTCCTTCTCGCCGGGTGACGACCATGTCTTGCATGCATAAGTCCGTTATAAAAGTTGGAGCAACAGCGTCGTGCGGAAGCCTTATGATCAGGGAAAATTATACGGGCAGCCGACAGCGCAGTATTTGCGCGATGCCATGCCGATGGCTGGTTGGTTGAAGGAAAGAAGGACGATGCGAGAACGCGTGCATTGAAAAAGAAAAAGGCAGGAATTCCTGCCTTTTTCATTGCATGATCACAGATTACTTGACTGCGTCCGCCTTATCTTCCGCAGCTTCGGCACGAGCCTTTGCCTTGGTCTTGTCGGCCTTCGCATCCGCCTTGGCGATTTTCTTTTGTGCCTTGGCATCCGCCTTTACTGCCTTCTCTTCAGCTTGTGCCGCTTTCTTGTCGGCTTTCGCTTCGGCCTTCACATCTGCATTGACGTTCGCACCTGCTGAAGGAGCCGTCGCGGTCGTCGATGCACCGGATGTTGCGCCGGTCGACGGTGAGGTTGTGGCTGTGCTCGACTGTGCGTACACGGAAGTTGCAAAGAGACCTGTCAGGAGAGTAGCGAGTAATTTATTCATGCGTGCCTTTCGTAGTTGAAAAAGATGACAGCGATGTGTCACTGATTCAGACCACGGGAAGGCAAAAGATTCATTGGCTTCTTGTTAAGAAATGTAAATTTGGTAACGGCAAGCGGTTGAAGAAATGCTGGGCACTTTCCTGTGTGAATGGTCTTCTACGCCTGCTCGACCACGATCCTGCTTTTGCCGCCGGTCGTTTTCTGAACAAGAATCCGGGTCGAAATGCGCTCCGTCATTTCCTGCACATGCGAAATCACGCCGACCTTGCGGCCCATCGCCTGGAGATTGTCGAGCGCATTCATCGCAACCGATAAGGTATCCGCATCCAGGCTTCCGAAGCCTTCGTCGATGAATAGCGACTCCACGCGCACACGGTTCGAGGACAGCGAGGCAAGTCCGAGTGCAAGGGCCAGAGATACGAGGAAGGACTCGCCGCCGGAAAGCGAGTGCACCGAACGCATCTCGTCCCCCATATCCTGATCGACCACCATCAATGCCAGCGAATCGCGGATGCGCTCGAGGCGATAGCGGCGGGCAAGATCCGCCAGATGACGATTGGCATAGCCGAGCAACAGGTCGAGGGTGTACTGCTGCGCATAGTTGCGGAATTTCTTGCCATCGTGCGATCCGATCAGCTCGCTCAGGCGTCCCCATCGATGGACGGCGGCTTCCTGCAACGCGATCTCCGATGCCATCGATTGCGATTGCTGGCGGCGGAAGTCGTCCTGCGCGAGCCGCAGCTTGAGCGCCGTCGCCTGTGTGTGCGCTGCCTGCCGCTCGGCGTTCAGGGTATCGAGCGCGGCCGAGACGGCGTCGAGGTCGTCGACATCGGTGCGCAGTGCCTCATGCCGCTCGCGTTGCGATGTGCGTTCCTGCTGCACGGCAAGTGCGGCATCAAGGCTTCCGGCGATCGCCTGCAACTGCGCCCGTTCCCCGGCGATCCATTCCGGCGAATGTTCCAGCAAGGCCATCAACCGTTCATCGTCGATCGCATTTTCCTGATCCGTATCGCGGGCGTTGTACCGCGACAGCCACTCCGCAAGCGCCGTATTCGCATTGTCGGCGGCGGAACGGGTGGCGGCAAGCCGCTGCCTTGCCTGTTCCAGCGCTTCGGCACAGCGTGTGCGGGCGGTGCTTGCCTCCTGCAGCGCCCGGCCGGCATCGGCATGCCGCGTCCTGGCAGTATCGACGGCAGCCTGCAGCGCACCCCGCACAACCGAGACGGATTGGCCACCGAAAAGACAACGGCGCGCCGCCTGCTTTTCCTCGAGGCTGGCAGCGCTGGCCGTGACGGTCGCGGCGGACCGCCGCAACTCCTGCGTCGCGGTGGAAAGTGTTTGCGTGAATCCCGCGTTCTCAGCATCCAGGATGGCGAGCCTGGCGGTGCAATGTTCATCGTCTTCTCGGCGCGCATGCCAGCCGGCGGCATCGGTTTTGCAACGTGCGTGGAACTCGCCAGGCGACCCCTGCCATGCCTGCTTCCATTCCGGATCGGTGAAAGCCTGGTCAAGTTCGGTCAGGACGGCGAGTAGCCGCTGGTTGATTTCCTCGTGCTTGCCGATGGCGACTGCATGCTCGGCATCCGATCGCTCGGAGGCTGCCCGGGCTGCGACCGCTTCATCCTTCAGTACCGCATGCCGCTTAGACGCATCGTCGACTTCCTTGCGGGCGAGATCGCAGGCGGAAGTCGCGGCACGCAACGCCTTCTCGTCCTCGACAATGGCCTCGATTTCCTCCCGCAGGCGGTGCTGCTGTCCATCGAACCAGGCGGCCCGCGCGTCATGGGCGACGCCATCCAATTCGACAGCAATCGGATGCGCTTCATACTGTTGGGTGCCATCCCGGACCGCTTCCTCCATCGCATGGAGTTTTGCGCCAAGCTCCTCCATCTGCCGGCGCGATGCATCCGCCAGCGCGGACTGCGCAGCCTGTTGCTGCAGCAATTGCTGCACCTGGACGCGGCAGCGATCGACCTCCGCTTGCAGCTTGTTCAGCACCGAGTGCAGTTGCGGGCTTGTGGCCACGTAAGGATGATCACGTCCGCCGCATACCGGGCAGGGCGCGTCGGGCAGAAGCGCGGCGCGCAAGTCCTCGACGCTCTCGGTACACGCCGCTTCGGCGATCTTGAGCGAACTCTCTGCCTGCGCCAGCGCCGACTGGGCGGGCGGCAGGCGAAGGTCGATGTCTGCCAGCAGGGAGGCAGACCGTTCCGCCGCTGCGCGAACCTGGATGAGTGTCGACTGGAGTTCACTTCGCATGGCGAGATTGCCCGCCAGCGTGCGCCACAGTCGTTCAGCGACGTCCAGCAATTCACGCCGCGCATCGGCGGATTGCCTGCGGGCGGCGATCGTTGCAGAACTCAGCGATGAAAGCACGGCGACGGCGGATTCGAGATGCTTCGTCGCATCGGACAGGCTTTTTTCAGCGGCTTCGCTTCGCGCCAGCGATTCGGTTGCCTGCGCTTTCCTTCCTGCAGCCTGATGTTGTGCCGCCAGCATTGCCTGCGCAGACCGGTCCTGTTCGAGTGCAGTGCGCGTTGCCTGCTCCAGCAGCGTGTCCCAGCGCGGCCAGCCTTCGGCGAGCGGACGTATCGATGCATGTTGCTGCAGCCATTCCGTGGCCGCCCGCTTTCGTTCCAGCACAGCCGATCGTTGCGACTCGTTCGACTGAAGCGATGCGCGTGCACGTTGTTCCGCTTCCTCCAGTTCGACATGCTGCTGCGTGATCGCCGCATGCGCGGGCGTCAGCGCATCGATCTGCGCATCGAGCAGCCTTGCCTGGTCGATGTCGGGTACCGCGGCCGCCTGGGCTCGTTCGGCTTCCTTCAACGCGCTTGATGCCGCGTCCACCGCCGCTTGCGCTTCCTGCCATGCAGCTTCCGCCTGCGCCGCGGAAGTCTCCGCGTTGGCCGCCGCTTGCCTGTACTGTTCGCTCTCGCATTCGATCCGGTCACGATCAGCGACGATCGGCCGCGCAGGCTGTACCGACTCGACCAGCGCGAGATATGCACGGCGCGGCTCGGCAGCGGCGTGATCGTCGCGGCGGCGCGCGCATTCCGCCTCGGCATGGCGGACGCCGTCGGTCAACTTCATCCAATCCTGATGCCACCGCAATTTTGCTTCGAGACCCGCCTTGCGTCTGTCGATTTCCGCGAGCGCCGTGTCGGCAAGCAAGGCGTCGCGTTCAAGCCCTGTGCGCTCTTCGTGGGGAAGCGGCTTGTGATCCGCGAGGCGGGCGGTCAGTTTGTCCAACGCCGCCTGCTCCAGCTTGGCGCGTTCGTAGGCGCGTTTTGAAACGTCGGTGTAG
>NZ_DAIUCO010000164.1:0-11823 GCF_036846085.1 Noviherbaspirillum sp.
CTTGATCTGCACGCAGGCAGCTTTCAATGCCCAGGCGCCAAGCAGGTTGATGAGGCCGTTGCTTTCCGCCATCGGAATGAACTGGGCGGGAGACACCAGGCCGATGCCGGGACGCTGCCAGCGCATCAAGGCCTCGAATCCCATGATCTGGCGGGTGCGGGCATCGACGATTGGCTGGTAATGCAGCAGGAATTCACCATCCCTGACGGCCTGGAACATCGCCGCTTCCATCGACACATCATGCTCGGGCTGGTTGAATTTTTGGTGGTTGTAGATGATGCACCGCGCCTTGCCGGTTTCCTTCGCGCGATACATGGCGGTATCCGCATGAGCGAGCAGCTTGACTTCGCTATCGCCATGCTCGGGAAAGATGGCGGCGCCGATGGAGGTGCCGACATATAAGGTGTGGCCGTCGATTTCAAAGGGAAGCTGCATGGCGGAAATCATGCGCCGACCGACGACCTGGATTTCCGCCTCCGCGACTGCGCCGGGCAGCACAGCGACAAATTCGTCGCCGCCGACACGCGCCAGCGTATCCACATCGCGCAAACTGTCGGAGAGACGCATCGCGGCAATCCGAAGCAAGGAATCACCGACCGGATGGCCCAGCGCGTCATTCACTTTCTTGAAACCGTCGAGATCGAGCGCTACCAGGGAAAATCCCTTGCCGGTCCGCTTGGCCTGGGCGATTGCCATCCGGATGCGATCCGACAGCAGCGATCGGTTCGGCAGGCCGGTCAGTGCATCATGGGTCGCCATGTGGCGCAATCGTTCTTCCGTGGCCTGTTGTCCCGAAATGTCCCTGCCGACAACGAGCAGTTCCAGTACATCATCGACGGTGTTGTAGCCGGCGATCTGCAATTCCATCCACAACACGGTGCTCAGCGTCTTGATTCGAACATTGACCCGGGTCGACTGGGACGGCTCGATTGCCTGCTTTACCGCCGCACGAATCGTTGCACGATCTGCCGGGGCAACGAGGGATGCCAATGTCTGCCCGATCGGCGTCGAGCCAGGTGTGATCAGCTCCGTTGCCCGCTGACTGGCATAAAGAATTTCCCCCTGCGTATTGAGCCGGAACACCGCATCACCGGCAGCTTCCATCAAGCTGTCCAGTTGGGCTTTCGCGGCTTTATCTGGTCGACCACGGCGTAGGGGAAACATCGTCAAATTTCAGGCCTTGCGGCGATGGGGGAATATTTATTCCAATATGATGGAGCAGCTTGCGAAATTACTCTAGTGCAATCTTAACAAATCGATGTATGAATTTGAAAGGATTGCAATTTTTGCACAACAACATGCCTGCAAGTAAAAAAAGTGTGTTGGTCATCGATAATTGCACCACATAAAAAGGACTTTTAAAACATTGCTGCATACATACAGAATAATGATTTCATCCTGTACAACAACCGACCATTAAGCGATACATCAGCGGATGCGTGTCTCTTTCGTTAAATTTCGTCCGCATTTGATCAACGATCTTCAGTCGTATGGTCGTGGCAAGTTCATCAAGGATGTGTCGGCGGGCTTGACGGTCGGCGTTGTGGCGCTGCCTCTGGCGATGGCGTTTGCGATTGCGTCGGGTCTCGAACCTGCCGCCGGAATTTTCACTGCGATCATTGCCGGCTTCCTGATTTCCGCTTTCGGCGGCTCACGTGTGCAGATCGGCGGACCGGCAGGCGCATTCATCGTGGTGGTTTACGGCATCGTCGAAAAGTACGGCCTGGCGAATCTCCTGATCTCAACCATTTTCGCCGGCGTCCTGCTGTTCGCGATGGGCATGTTCCGGCTGGGGACACTGATACGGTACATTCCGGTACCGATCGTCATCGGCTTCACGAACGGCATCGCAGTCCTGATCGCACTCTCGCAACTGAAGGACTATTTTGGTCTGAATATCAATAAGATGCCGGGCGATTTTTTTGCACAATTGCAAACCCTTGCCGTACATGCCGGCAGCGTCAACTGGACCGCCTTCGGTCTGGCATCGATCTCCCTGCTGCTGATGTTTTCCTGGCCGCGCCTGACCGCCGCGAAAGCCGACCATGGGCGACTGCACGTCCATCCACGTATCCGGCAAGCCCTGGGCGCCATCCCGGGCACCATCGTCGTATTAGGATTGAGCACACTTGCCGTCAGCGTCTTTGGCCTGCAGGTGGATACCATCGGCACCAAGTTCGGCGGCATTCCGCGCGAACTCCCCGCATTCAACCTGCCGGTTTTCAGCTGGGACCTCGTCAAGCAGCTGTTCCCGCCGACGATCACGATCGTGCTGTTGGGTGCAATCGAATCGCTGTTATGCGCACGCATTGCCGACAACACGACAGGTGATCGCCATGATCCGAACCAGGAACTGATGGCGCAAGGAATAGCCAACTTCGTGGCACCGTTCTTCGGCGGCATGCCGGCGACGGGAACGATCGCGCGTACCCTCACCAACATCCGCGCCGGCGCTGTTTCGCCGGTCGCGGGGATCGTGCACGCGCTCACACTGCTGGCCATCGTGCTGATCGCTGCGCCCCTGGCGGAAGATATACCGCTTGCGGCACTTGCGGCCATCCTGATGTATGTCGCCTGGAATATGGGAGAGTGGCACGAGTTCGCGCGCCTGAAAAATTTCCGGGCCAGCTATCGCCTTGTCATGGTGGCGACGTTCCTGCTGACCGTGATCGTTGATCTTACCGTCGCAGTGCAGGTTGGACTGGTGCTGGCCTGCATGTTCTTTATCTACAGGATTGCCAGCCTGACAAAAATAGAGGCGATACCATCAACCAGCCTCGACGCGCCCTTACCGCCCGGTGTCGTCGCGTATTCGATTTACGGATCGCTGTTTTTCGCAGCCGTGGGAAAAATGGAGGAGCTGATTGCACCGCATGCGCTTCCGGCAAGAGCGATGATTCTGGAACTGCATCAATTGATCAATCTCGATGCCACAGGCCTGGATGCGCTGGAAAACATGCACAGGTTGCTCAGAATGCGCGGCAGCCAGTTGATTCTTTGTTCACCCAACAACCAGCCGTTGAGCCTGATGCAACGGTCGGGGTTTATCGACCGGATGGGAGCGGAGAATTGTCTCAGTACGCTTTCCGCCGCGGTGGCGCGGGCAAGGGAAATCGCGGCATAAGCCGGTTTCCCTTCACCCTGTCGCTGAAGGATCAGAATGGGATATCGTCGTCCATGTCGCTGAAATTTGGCGCCGGCTTGGAAGCACCGCCGCGCCCGCCGCCGGCATTGCCGCCTCCGCCACTGCTTTGCCGCGGTGGTGGCGCGCTGCTGCTGTAATCGTCGTCCATCGGCGCACCGCCGCCCCCGCCCATGCCCTGACGGCTACCCAGCATCTGCATGGTGTCGGCAATGATCTCGGTGGTGTAGCGCTCGACGCCTTCCTTGTCGGTCCACTTGCGGGTTTGCAGGCGTCCTTCGACATAGACCTGGGAGCCCTTTTTCAGATACTGGCCGGCGATTTCCGCAAGCTTGCGGTAAAAGGTGATCCGGTGCCATTCGGTCAGTTCCTTTTTCTCGCCGCTGTTCTTGTCTTTCCAGCTTTCGGTGGTTGCGACCGCAACGTTGGTGACCGCATCGCCGTTCGGCATGTAACGCGTTTCCGGATCGCGCCCCAGGTTGCCGACGATGATGACTTTGTTGACCGATGCCATATGTTCTCTCCTAATTAAGCTGGTATCGCGCTGCGGCGCGGCAGGTTCTTCATGCTGGATGCGATTATAAGCCACACCAGAGTGACGCCGGCACCAAGAATAAAGACCGCCGACGGGCTCGCGTGTTCGGCCAGCCACCCGCCGAAAGCGCCGCCGCAGAAGAGGCCGAGTGCCTGCAGGGTATTGTAGACGCCGAGTGCCGCGCCCCTGGCGGAGGCCGGGGCGATGCGCGACACAAGCGACGGCTGGCTTGCTTCCAGGATGTTGAACGATACGAAAAACAACAGCAGCAGCACGACCAGATACATCCAATGCAATGCCGGTTGCGTGAGGACGAACCAAAAACCCGCCTGTACCAGCAGCATCAATCCGATTGCGGCGACAAACACCTGCTTCGATTTGCCGCGCTTCTCGCCGACAAAGACCGGCGGCAGCATCAATACAAACGATGCCAGGACGACGGGCAGGTAGACCTGCCAATGTGCCGCGACCGGCAGGCCGGCATATTGCACGAGCGCCGATGGCACTACGACGAACATCGCCATCTGCGTCAGATGCAGGGCAAAGACACCGTAGTTCAGACGCATCAGTTCGGTATTGCGCAGCACTTCGCCAAAAGGGACCCGCTTGACCGCGCGTACTTCGGGCGCCGGCGGTACCACGAACGCCACCACGAAAATGGCCAGTATCGACAGAATGCCCGTCAGGACAAATATGCCCGCCATGCCGATGCTTTGATACAGCACCGGCGCCGCAACGAGCGACAGGGCGAACGTCAGGCCGATCGAGCCGCCCACCATCGCCATGGCCTTGGTACGCTGCTCCTCGCGGGTGGAATCGGCGATCAACGCGGTAACCGCGGCGGAAATGGCGCCGGCGCCCTGGATTGCTCGGCCGACGACGACCCAGACGATGTCGGTTGCCGCCGCGGCAATGAAGGAACCCAATGCGAATAGCACGAGGCCGATGATGATGATGCGCTTGCGGCCGAACTTATCCGATGCGACGCCGAAAGGAATCTGGCCGAAGGACTGCGTCAACCCGTAGATCCCCATTGCCAGCCCGACCATGGCGGCATTATTGCCTCCGCTCAACGTCGTCGCATGTACGGCAAAAACCGGCAGGATGAGGAACATGCCAAGCATCCGCAGCGCGAAGATGGAGGCGAGCGAGGTGCTTGCACGCAACTCCGTGGGCGTCATTCGGCTGCTGATTTCAGCGGAAGTAATGGAAGACATGAAGGCTTGACAAGGGGACGAAACAGAGAGATACGACGGCGATGAAAACCCGTTATAGTATCAGGTTGACCCGTATTGAGCCCAAGTTAAAGGCAGTTCATGGAAGAAATAAGAATTCGTGGGGCGCGCACCCACAACCTCAAAAATATCAATCTTGAGTTACCCCGCAATAAACTGATCGTCATCACCGGCTTGTCCGGTTCCGGGAAATCATCACTGGCATTCGATACCCTGTACGCCGAAGGACAGCGCCGTTATGTCGAATCCCTGTCGGCGTATGCGCGCCAGTTTCTTCAGCTGATGGAAAAGCCCGACGTGGACCTGATCGAAGGCTTGTCGCCGGCGATCTCCATCGAACAGAAAGCCACATCGCATAATCCGCGCTCCACCGTCGGCACCGTCACCGAGATTCACGATTACCTGCGCCTGCTGTATGCACGCGTAGGCACGCCCTACTGCCCTCAGCATCCGGAAAATCCGCTGGCGGCGCAATCGGTATCGCAGATGGTCGATGCCGCGCTTGCCATGCCGGAGGACACCAAGCTCATGGTGCTGGCGCCCGTGGTCGCCAACAGGAAGGGCGAGCATGCGGATCTGTTCGAAGCAATGCAGGCGCAGGGATTCATTCGCTTCCGTGTCCAGAGCGGCACCGGCAAGGCAAAAATCGTCGAAGTCGACGATTTGCCGAAGCTGAAAAAAACCGAGAAACATACGATCGATGTCGTCATCGACCGCCTGAAGGTCAAGGCGGATATGAAGCAGAGGCTGGCGGAAAGTTTCGAAACGGCGCTGCGCCTGGCGGAAGGCCGTGCCATCGCGCTGGAAATGGACAGCGGCAAGGAACATTTGTTCTCCAACAAATTCGCCTGTCCGACCTGCGGGTATTCGCTGCAGGAACTCGAGCCGCGGCTGTTTTCGTTCAACAATCCGATGGGCGCCTGCCCGGAATGCGATGGCTTGGGCCATATCGAATTTTTCGATCCGAAACGGATCGTCGCCTTCCCCAACCTGTCGCTGGCAAGCGGCGCGGTGAAGGGCTGGGACCGGCGCAACCAGTTCTATTTCCAGATGCTGTCCAGCCTGGCCGAGCATTACGGCTTTGATCTCGATGTTCCCTTTGAAAAGCTGTCCGACCAGGCGCAGCAGATCGTGCTGTATGGCTCCGGCCGGCAGACCATTCCGTTCACTTACGTCAACGAGCGCGGCCGTGCGGTGGTTCGCGAGCATACCTTCGAGGGCGTGGTGGTCAACCTGCAGCGCCGTTACCGGGAAACCGATTCGATCGCCGTAAAGGAAGAGCTGGCGAAATTCATCAACCAGAAGCAATGTCCGTCCTGCGAAGGTGCGCGTTTGCGTACCGAGGCGCGCCATGTCAAAGTCGGCAGCGGCAAGCAGGAGCGGTCCATTTATGAGGTGTCCGCCAAGCCTCTGCGCGAAACGCTGGCATTCTTCGAATCCCTGAAACTGACCGGCGCGAAAAGGGAAATCGCCGACCGCATCATCAAGGAAATCGTGTCGCGCCTGAAGTTCCTGAACAACGTCGGACTGGATTATCTGTCGCTGGAGCGCAGTGCGGACACACTGTCCGGCGGCGAAGCGCAACGCATCCGGCTTGCATCCCAGATCGGCTCCGGCCTGACCGGCGTGATGTACGTGCTCGACGAGCCGTCGATCGGCTTGCACCAGCGCGACAATGACCGGTTAATCGCCACCTTGCAGCATCTGCGCGATATCGGCAACAGCGTGCTGGTGGTGGAGCACGACGAGGATGCGATCCGCTGCGCCGACTACATCGTCGACATGGGTATCGGTGCGGGCGTGCATGGCGGGGAAGTGATTGCCCGGGGGCCGCTGAATGACATCCTGAAGCACAAGAAATCGCTGACCGCAAAGTACTTGAATGGCACCCTGGCGATCCATGTGCCGAAGAAGCGCACCCCGCGCGATCCGGAACGCCAGCTTGTCATCACCGGCGCGTCGGGCAACAATCTGAAGGATGTCACCCTTGAACTGCCGGTCGGCCTGCTGACCTGCATCACCGGCGTCTCCGGGTCCGGCAAATCGACCCTCATCAACGACACGCTGTACCATGCGGCATCCCGTCACCTGTACGGCTCGCAGGCCGAGCCGTCGGCGCATGAATCGATCAGCGGCCTGGAGCATTTTGACAAGGTCATCGCCGTCGACCAGGCGCCGATCGGCCGTACGCCGCGATCCAATCCGGCGACCTATACCGGATTGTTCACGCCGATTCGGGACCTGTTTTCCACCGTGCCGAGCGCCAAGGAACGCGGCTACTCCGCCGGCCGGTTTTCATTCAACGTCAAGGGCGGGCGTTGCGAGGCCTGCCAGGGTGACGGCGTCATCAAGGTGGAAATGCACTTCCTGCCGGACGTGTACGTGCCTTGTGATGTATGCCATGGCAAGCGCTATAACCGGGAAACGCTGGAAGTCCAGTACAAGGGAAAGAACATCAACGAGGTACTCGGCATGACCGTCGAGGAAGCGCACGAGTTCTTCAAGCCGGTGCCGGTGATCGCGCGCAAGCTTCAGACCCTGCTGGACGTCGGCCTCGGCTACATCCGTCTCGGCCAGAGCGCGACCACCTTGTCCGGCGGAGAAGCGCAGCGCGTCAAGCTGTCGCTGGAGCTTTCGAAGCGGGACACCGGACGCACGCTGTATATCCTGGACGAGCCGACGACCGGATTGCATTTCCACGACATCGATTTGCTGCTGAAGGTGATTCACCGGTTGCGCGATCAGGGAAATACGGTGGTGATCATCGAACACAATCTGGATGTGATCAAGACCGCCGACTGGCTCATCGATCTCGGTCCCGAGGGTGGTGCGGGCGGCGGGCAGATCATTGCCGCCGGCACCCCGGAACAGGTTGCAAAAACGCCGGCCAGCTTTACCGGCAAGTACCTTGCGCCGTTGCTGAAGAAATAGCGCGGCATGAGCACCAGGGTCGCCAGGCACCTGCGTATTACCGGCATCGTTCAGGGTGTCAGTTATCGCGCCTCGTTCGAACGCCGGGCCCGCGCACTCGGCTTGTCAGGATGGGTCAGGAACCGGCTGGATACATCGGTGGAAGCCCTGATCCGCGGGGACGCGGACGCGATCGATACCTTGATCGGGTGGGCGCGCAGGGGGCCGCCGGGCGCCCGGGTCGATAATGTCGCCGTGTCGGACGTCGACGATGGCGATGCGGGAGACGGCGGGTTCGACGTGCGGTCCACCGTGTAGTTCGCGTGGGTCAGGCGACGAGCTTACGAACGCAAGCCCATCCACAAGCCCGCCGGCACGAAAGCCAGTGCCGCGAGATTGCCGAGCAATACGATTGATGCCACCTTGTCGGGCTCCTGCTTGTACTGCTCGGCGACCATGAAGCAGAGGACGGCTGGCGGCAACGCGGCGAACAGGTACATCTGGCCGCGCTGCATCGGCGTCAACGACAGCACGCCATCCAGCAGCCATGCCACCATCAATCCCACCAGCGGGCAGACGACGGCGCCCATCAGGCCGATGTGCCAGCTTTTGAAATTCACGTCGAGCATGCGCACTCCGAGTGCGAACAGCATGATTGGAATGCATGCGTCGCCGAGCATCTTCAGCGCCTGCATCAGCGGATCTGGAAGCGTGATGCGAAATATGGCGAATACCATGCCGATGATCATGGCGATCATCATCGGGCTGGCCAGCAGTTTGACGAATGAGGTGTGCTGATTGCGGCCGCTTTCAATGATCCGTATGCCTACCGAAAAATAGATCAGGGTGCTTGCCATGAACAGCGCCACGGCAGAAGGCAGGCCTTCCGTGCCGAATGCCAGTACGGCAAGAGGCAGTCCCATGTTGCCGCAATTGTTGTACATCATCGGCGGCAGGAAGCTGCGCACGTCATAACCGAGCAGGCGCGCCACCGGCCACGCCAGAAGGCCGGAGCCGAGGGAGATCAGGATGCCGGCAAGGATGAGGGTGCCGTTGTGGACAAGGTCGAAATCCTTCGATGCCAGTGCGGTGAAGACCAGCAGCGGACAGAGCACATCCATGCTGACCCGGTTCACCGCCGTCATGTCGGACTTGACCGCCTCGCCGCGCAGACGCGCATAGCCATAACCGACAGCGATGATGATGAATACCGGGAGGATGATGCCGAGGATGCGCTCAAACACTTGCATGAAGACTTTCGATGGGGCGGCGGGACGGATGAATTTTATCCGCTATTGCCGATTGCGTTTGCCGCCCCCATCACGGCCGGCCATCGGGCTTACGCCGGGTCCTTCGGTCTCATGCTTTCCTGCTCCACGAAACGCGTGATCTCGTCGAGCGTCGGCGCAAAGTACCGCAATGGTCGTGACAGGCTGCCCGCCAACGTGACGTGATTCACCTTGTCAAAGTAGATCTCGGTGACGGGGACGCCGGCCTCTCGCAATGCCTTCGCAAGCATGCCGGTATTACGTGCCGGATTGACCAGGTCGTCGTCTTGCGGGGCGATCAGCAAGGCGGGTGGCGCCAACCTGGTCACCTGGTTGATCGGCTGCGATTCCGGCGGTGTATCGGGATGGAAAAATACCGGCTTGACGTCCGGATTCCGGATCGGCAAAAAGTTGTAAGGTCCTGCCAAACCGATCCAGCCACGCAATGCCGTCGGGCTCATGCCCTGTTGTCCGAGCCAGCGCTTGTCGAGTGCCACCATGGCCGCGTTGTAGGCGCCGGCGCTGTGCCCCATGACGAACAGCTGCTTCGGATCCCCGCCATGGCGTGATGCCTCCTTTGCAGCCCAGGCAACTGCCTGCGCCGAGTCGGTCAGGAAATCCGGGTAGCGCACATCGGGATACAGCCGGTAATCCGGCAGTATCGCCACCATGCCGCGCGACGCCAGCGCCTCGGCGACAAACTCGTAGTCGAGGCGCTCGCCGCTGTTCCAGCTTCCCCCATAAAAAAATACGACAACCGGCGCAGTCCCCTTGCCATCCAGGGGAGTGTAAATATCCAGCTTCTGCCGCGGATGGGGGCCGTAGGGCACATTCGCCGTTTTGCTGTAGGTACTTGTCGGAGTCAATGCATTGATTGTCCTGAGTGGCGAACAAGCCGCCAACGCCAGAGCGGCGGCGATGAATCCAAGAGCAACTTTGATCGGTAGCTTCATGCAGGTTTGGCTTATGTTTGACGCAAGTTATCTGCTTCGGACGTGACCGTTACGATAAATGACAAGACATCATCAATTTGCCGGTAACAATCAACCTCAGGCAAGGCTATTTGAAAAGTCGTTCTTCCGCTCGCGCCACGCCTTCGCTGGCCCCGCGCAGGACAACGATATCCCCTGACTCGAGCACGGTATCGGGCGAAATATTGATCCGGCTTTTGCCGCGGCGAATCATCGCCGCCTCGGCGCCGACTTCCTGAAGTTTCAGGTCAGCAAGGCATTTTCCCACTGCCCGTGCACCGTCCGTCAGGCTGACGGAATGCAGCCTGACATGAAGATGCTCCTGGTCATCGGGCGCATCGCTGGCGCCGTGAAAATAACCGCGCAACGACGCATAGCGCTCGTCACGCGCCGCCTGCACCTGGTGCACCACCCGCCGCAACGGAACGCCCAGCAGCACCAGCGCATGCGATGCCAGCATCAGGCTTCCCTCGATGGCTTCGGGCACGACCTCGGCAGCGCCGGCATCGAGCAGCTTGTCGAGATCGGTATCGTCGTGGCTGCGCACGATGACGGGCAGCGCCGGCGCCAGTTCGTGAGCGAAATGCAGCACCTTGAGGGCGGACGGCGTGCTGGCATACGTCACCACCAGCGCGGCCGCGCGGTGAATGCCTGCAGCCACCAGGCTTTCGCGCCGCGCCGCATCGCCGTAAGACACATTGGCACCGGCCGCCTGCGCCTCGCGGACGCGATCCGGATCGAGGTCCAGCGCATGGTAGGCGATGCCTTCCTGTTCCAGCAGCTTGGCCAGGCTTTGCCCGGTGCGGCCGAAACCGGCGATCAGCACGTGCTCCTGGGTGGTCATGGTGCGGGTGGCGATCTGCGTCAGTGCCAGCGACTGCATCATCCATTCATTGGCCGACAGCTTCATCACGATCGCGTCGGATTTGGCAATGATGATCGGCGCCACCAGCATGGACAGCACCATCGATGCGAGGATGAGCTGTATCAGCAGCGGGTCCATCAATTGGAGGCCGCCCGCCTGATTCAGCAGCACAAACCCGAACTCCCCCGCCTGCGCAAGGAACAGGCCGGTGCGCAGCGCCACGCCTGGCGGCGCGCCGGTCAACTTTGCCAATAGGGCGATCAGGCCGAATTTCAGCAGCACCGGCGCAGTCAGGAGCAGCAACACCAGCCACCAGTTTTCCAGCACCAGGCGGACATTGAGAAGCATGCCGACCGTGATGAAGAACAGACCGAGCAGCACATCCCGGAATGGCTTGATGTCTTCCTCCACCTGATGCTTGTATTCGGTTTCGGAGATCAGCATGCCGGCGACGAAAGCGCCGAGGGCAAGCGACAGGCCAGCCTGTTCGGTAATCCAGGCGGCACCGAGCGTAATCAGCAGCAGGTTGAGCATGAACAGTTCCTGCGACCGGCGCTTGACCACCACATGGAACCAGCTGCGCATCATTTTCTGGCCGAAGAACAGCAGCAGGGCCAGTACGACGGCGGCTTTGAATCCAGCCCACGACAGGGTCACCAGCAGATCACCGCTGTCCTTGGCCAGCGCCGGGACCAGAATCAGCAGCGGCACGAATGCCAGGTCCTGAAACAGCAGGATGCCGATGATCTGGCGTCCATGCGGCGATTCCAGCTCAAGCCGCTCCGTCAGCAATTTGGAGACGATGGCGGTCGACGACATTGCCAGCGCACCGCCGAGCGCGAAGGCGGCGCGCCAGCTGATATTCATCAGTTGCGGCAGCAGGACCGCCGTCAGCCA
>NZ_DAIUCO010000165.1:0-11821 GCF_036846085.1 Noviherbaspirillum sp.
GTCCAGCGCGGCAATCCTGAGATGGAACGGCGCGCGCAGGAAGTCATCAATGCCTGCTGGGCGATGGGCGACGACAATCCGATCCTGTCGATTCACGATGTCGGCGCCGGCGGCCTGTCGAATGCCTTCCCCGAGATCACCAACGACGCCAAGCGCGGCGCCATCTTCGACCTGCGCAAGGTGCCGTTGGAAGAGACCGGCATGTCGCCAAAGGAAATCTGGAGCAATGAGTCGCAGGAGCGCTATGTCCTTGCGATCGCGCCGGAAAACCTGGAATTGTTCCGTTACCTGTGCGACCGCGAACGCTGCCTGTTCGCGGTCGTCGGTACGGCGACCGAGGAGCGCCAGCTCAAAGTCATCGATCCGCAGCACGGCAACAATCCGGTCGACATGCCGATGGAGGTCCTGCTCGGCAAGCCGCCGAAAATGCATCGCGACGTGGTGCACGTGAAGAACGAATTCCCGCCCGTGGACCTGACCGGCATTGCCCTCGAGGAGGTGGCGCCGCGGGTGCTGCGCCTGCCGGCCGTTGCGGACAAGTCCTTCCTGATCACCATCGGTGATCGTACCGTGGGCGCCATGTCGGTGCGCGACCAGATGGTCGGGCCGTGGCAGGTGCCGGTGGCGGATTGCGCGGTCACCGCGATGAGCCTGGAAGGCTATCGCGGCGAAGCGATGGCAATGGGCGAACGCACGCCGCTGGCGGTTATCGATGCGCCCGCATCCGGGCGCATGGCGGTCGGCGAGGCGATCACCAATATCGCCGCCGCTTCGATCGTCGACCTGTCCGACGTCAAGCTGTCGGCCAACTGGATGGCTGCCTGCGGACAACCGGGGCAGGACGCCGCATTATTCGACACGGTGAAGGCGGTCGGCATGGAGTTGTGCCCGGCCCTGGGCGTCAGCATCCCGGTCGGCAAGGATTCGCTGTCGATGCGTACGACCTGGCAGGACAACGACGAAAGCAAATCCGTGACTGCGCCGGTATCGCTTATCGTGTCGGCATTCGCGCCGGTGGACGATGTGCGCCGTTCGCTGACCCCGCAGCTTTGCAGGGACCCGGCCGACACCGTCCTGATCCTGATCGACCTCGGCCGCGGCAAGAACCGCATGGGCGCGTCGGCACTCGCGCAGGTCATCCAGCAGCTCGGCGACCGGACTCCGGACCTCGACAGACCGGAAGACCTGAAGGCGTTTTTCGCCGCCATCCAGCAGCTCAACGTCGAACAAAAACTGCTTGCCTACCACGACCGTTCCGATGGCGGCCTCTTCGCAACCCTGTGCGAAATGGCATTTGCCGGCCGCAGCGGCATCTCCGTCAATCTCGATATCCTGACCCTGGAGGGCGAGCATGTCGACGACTGGGGTGATTCAAAAAACTGGGCGACACAAGTGGGCGAACGTCGCAACGAGCTGACGCTGCGCGCCTTGTTCAGCGAGGAACTGGGCGCCGTCATCCAGGTCCGCGCCGAGCATAAATCCGATGTGATGAACGTGCTGCGTTCCTATGATCTCGGCGCATGCAGCCATATCATCGGCAAACCCAACCAGAACGACGTCATCGAGTTCATGCGCGATGCAAAGGTGATCTACAAGCAGCCGCGCATCGAACTGCAGCGTGCCTGGAGCGAAACCAGCTGGCGCATTGCCCGCCTGCGCGACAACCCTGCATGCGCCGACACCGAATATGACCGCATCCTCGACAGCGCCGACCCCGGCATCACGCCGAAACTCACGTTCGATCCGCAGCAGGACGTGGCGGCACCGTTCATCGCCACCGGCGTCAAGCCGAAGGTTGCGATCCTGCGGGAGCAGGGCGTCAATTCGCATGTCGAGACCGCGTATGTGATGCACAAGTCCGGCTTCGTGTCGGTCGATGTGCACATGAGCGACCTGATCGCCGGCCGGGCGAAGCTCGACGACTTCAAGGGCGTCATCGCGGTCGGCGGCTTCTCCTACGGCGATGTGCTGGGCGCCGGTGAAGGCTGGGCCAAGACGATTCTGTTCAACGCCAGGCTGGCCGAACAATTCTCGGTCTTCTTCAACCGCACCGACACCTTCGCGCTGGGCATCTGCAACGGCTGCCAGATGATGAGTAACCTGAAATCCATCATCCCCGGCGCTCATGATTGGCCGAAATTCACGCGCAACAAGTCGGAGCAGTTCGAAGCCCGTTTTTCGATGGTCGAAATCGCGGAATCACCGTCGATCTTCATGCAGGGCATGGCCGGTACCCAGACTGCGATCGCGATCGCGCACGGAGAAGGGTTTGCCGATTTTTCGCAGACCGGCAACGCCGCCTCGGCCATCGCCGCCATGCGCTACATCGACAACAAGGGTCAGGTAACCGAAGCCTATCCCTACAACCCCAACGGTTCACCGCAGGGCATCGCATCCGTGACGACACCCGACGGACGCTTTACGGTACTGATGCCGCATGCCGAGCGGGTGTTCCGTTCCGTGCAGCAGTCTTGGCATCCTGCTTCGTGGGGCGAATATTCACCGTGGATGCGCATGTTCCGGAACGCCAGGGTCTGGGTCGGTTGACGTATCTCACGGATTGATTTCTTTGTGGCATTCATGCGGCTTTCGGGGGTGGCGGCAGTCAGCAAAATTGACTAAAATCCGTCCCTCGCATAGCCGGGAGCTAGACCGGGATAGCAGTTTTCTTTTCTGGCTGATGACAGGTTATGCCGGGATAGCTGCCCTGATGACATCAGGCGCGCATTCCGGCAATTGGACGCCCGATGAATCAAGTCAAAAAAATCCGCTGTTAACCGATGTTGATCAAAAAAATCCGTTCCCGCGTCCTCCTTATAGACGATGACAGTCTCGCCGCCGAAATGATCCGCCATATGCTCGGCGATTCGGCGGACATCTCCCTCCAGTATGTTTCCGACGCCCGCCAGGCACTGGCGGCGGCGGCCGAATTCAAGCCGACCGTCATCCTGGTCGACCTCATGATGCCGCTGATCGACGGCTTCCGCCTGATCCGGCAATTCCGCGCCGAAACGGAAACCGAAGACATTCCAGTCATCCTGCTGTCGTCCGAGGACGGTCCGGAACAGAAAGTCCAGGGATTCGCGGAAGGCGCCAATGACTATCTCGTCAAATGGCCGAACAAGCTGGAACTGGCAGCCCGGGTGCGCTATCACTCGAGCGCCTACCTTGCTCATCGGGAACGCGACGATGCATTCGTATCCCTGCGGGAAAGCCAGGCGGCGCTGCTTGAGCGCACACGCCAGCTGGAAGAAAGCCAGGCCGCTCTTCACCATGCACAGAAGATGGAGGCGGTCGGCAAACTGACCGGTGGTGTGGCCCACGACTTCAATAATGTGCTGCAGATCATCGGCGGCAACCTGCAACTTCTGAAATACGATACGGCCGACAATGAAGCCGCCCAGCGCCGCATCGCCGCGGCAACCCAGGGCGTCGCGCGCGGCGCGCGGCTTGCCGCCCAGTTGCTTGCGTTCGGGCGCCGCCAGCCCCTGCAGCCAACGGTCATTCATATAGGCGCGCTGTTGCGCAGCATGGACGATATGCTGCGTCGCGCGGTGGGCAGCAGCATCGTCATTGAACTGGCAGTGTCGCCGGATGCATGGAATACGCTGGCCGACGCCAGCCAGCTGGAGAATGTGATCCTGAACCTTGCCATCAACGCGCGCGACGCGATGCATGAGAAAGGACGGCTCCGGATCGAGGCGGACAACGTGATACTCGGCGAACAGGAAGCGGCGGCACTTGGACTTGATTCCGGCGAGTTCGTGTCGCTGTCCGTCATCGACAACGGCGAAGGCATGCCGCCCGACGTGGCGGAGCGGGCATTCGAGCCATTCTTCACGACCAAGCCGAACGGGCAGGGAACGGGGCTCGGCCTGAGCATGGCCTACGGCTTCATCAAGCAGACCGGCGGCCATATCGAAATCGACAGCGTGCCGGGTTCGGGCACCACGATCAAGGCGTTGCTTCCCAAGGCGCGCGAGCCGCTGCAGGAGCCGCAGCCGCTGGCCGTCCGGCCGACGGCGGGTGGGCAGGAACGGATTCTGATCGTGGAAGATGAGCCCGATGTGCGGGCAACAACGGCGGAACTGCTGTCTTCCCTCGGTTACCAGGTGCTGCAGGCGGAAAATGCCCATGCCGCACTTACACTGCTGGAGAAGGGCGAAAAAGTCGACCTGATTTTTACCGATGTCGTCATGCCCGGGCCGCTCCACAGCGTGGAACTTGCGCGGCGGGCACAGGAGCTCATACCGGGCGTCCAGGTGCTCTTCACGTCCGGTTATACGGAAAACGGCATCGTTCACCAGGGCAGGCTTGATCCTGGGGTCAGCCTGCTGAACAAGCCCTATACCGAGGAAAGCCTTGCGCGGAAGATCCGCCAACTGCTTTGCAAGGACACGAACACGAAAGTGGGCGGCGGATTGGCAGGGTAGAAATCGGGTAGAGCACCGCGTGGGTAAGCGCAATGGGCCGGCTTCCCGACCGCACCCCGCTCGCGTCCATCGGCAGCAGGCAAGCTGCCAGCCGGCACGCTGTTCTTCAGGAGCGGCGCATGAAACGCATCGAACCCGGTGGCGGTTCGTTCAGTACCGCCCAGAAAATGCCGAGATCGGCGATCGCTTTCACGAATTCCTGGAAGTCGACCGGCTTCACCACATAGGCATTCACGCCAAGCTCGTAACTCCGCAGCAGGTCCTGCTCCTCCTTCGAGGATGTCAGCATCACTACCGGCAGGCTTTTCAGCGACTGCGTGGAGCGGATGTGCCTCAGCACTTCCAGTCCATCCACCTTGGGCAGTTTCAGGTCCAGCAGGAGCACCGCCGGATTGCCTTCCTGGCGTTTGATCCAGGCGCCCTGCATGTTCAGATAATCCAGCGCTTCGGCACCGTCGCGCACGACGACGACTTCATTGGCAAGCTGGCTCTTTTCCAGTGCGATCAATGTCAATTCAAGGTCGTTGGGATTGTCTTCGACCAGTAGAATCGGCTTAAGCATATCCATCCTCTTCAATCGGGGGCTGCTGCTTGGGCAGCGAAAAAGAAAATACGGCGCCCTCATCGGGGACGCCTTCGGCCCATACGCGGCCACCATGCCGTTCAATGATTCGCTTGACGTTGGCGAGGCCGATACCGGTACCTTCGAACTCTTCCATGCGATGCAGGCGCTGGAACACACCAAACAGCTTGTGCGCGTAATCCATGCTGAAACCGACGCCATTGTCGCGGATATGAAAAATATCCTCCATGTCACTATCCTCGTATGCCATGGAAATGACGGGTTTCTCCCGCGTGCGCGAATACTTCACCGCATTTGAAAGCAGGTTATACAGCGCCAGTTGCAAAAACGTCGGATCCGCCTGGATGACGGGGAGCTGCGCGATCTGCCAGCCCACCCGGGAACCTTGCGCTTCCTGCAGGACGCGATCCATGGCGGCTTTCACGAGTTCATTCATGTCCGCGGACTGGACCCGCAAGCCCGCACGGCCCATTTGGGAAAAGCTCAGCAAGTCGTCGACCAGCTTGCCCGCGAACCGCGCCGAATCCTTAATGTTTTTCAGGAAGCGGTTGCTCCGTTCGGACAATTGCTTGCCGTCGAATTCCTGGAGCAGATCGGTGAATCCGACGATGTGCCGCAGCGGCGCGCGCAGATCGTGGGATACGGAATAAGAAAACGATTCCAGCTCCTTGTTTGCCCGCCCGAGTTCTTCCGCCAGTTCGGCCATTGCCTCGGCGCGCTTGAGGACGATGCCGAGCACGGCGGCGCGGAACTCGAGCGCGGTTTCGATTTCGCTTTTGCGCCAGGGCAGTGATGTCGCGTGCACCGTTTCCCGCCAGACGGCGAAGCTGTTGCGCGGATTGAGGCGCCCGGGATTCTCGGCATCGGCGGCCTTTGCAGCGGCACCCGGATTGCCGGCCCATTCCACCGTCCGGATGACCTCTGGCCGGAACCATATCAGGTAGTGCCGGTGAATCTGCGAGATTGGCAAGGCAAGGACGCCGCTTGCGCCGACCTTGATATGTTCACCTTGCGCATAGTGGCGGGACAGGTTGTCAGTCTGGAACAGATCGCCGGTCAGGTTCGTGCCCAGCCATTCCACCAGTTGCCTGACCTGTTCCTTCGACGGCGCATCGCCGTAGCGCATGATCCTGCCCTCGAACACCAGGGCCGCGCCCGTCGCGCTGCCGAAACGCAGCAGGTCATGCGAGATCGAAGCCATGTTGTCGATGAAGTCCGCACCCTGGCTCAGCGCCGAGAGCATATCGACGATCATCCTCCGCAATTCCAGGCGGGCGTTGTACTCGGCAATGTCCTCCCGCGATTCGATGCGCAGCGCAAGCAGCTGGCCGAGCTGTTCGCATGCGGCCCGCACTTCAAAAGGCACGAAACGCGGCTCGACATGGTGGCAGGAGATCAAGCCCCAGAGCTGTCCCTTTACGACCAGCGAAATGGACATCGAAGCCAGCGTCCCCATGTTTTTCATGTATTGCACATGCACCGGCGACACGCTGCGCAGCGCCGCGAACGCGAGATTGGTCGGGGCTCCGGTGAGCGGATTGGCGGCGGGCACCAGCGGCGCCGGAACGTAATTGGCGTCGGCAATCAACCTGATGTGATTGGCGAGGTACAGCTCGCGCGCCTGGCGAGGAATGTCGGAAGCGGGAAACCGCTGGTGCAGATAGGAGTGATAACCGTCGTCCTTTGCTTCGGTCAGCACGTGGCCGTGGCCGTTCTCGTCGAAGCGGTACAGCAGCACCCTGCCGAAACCGGTAAGGGATTTGATTTCCTCGACCGCCAGTTGGCTCATTGCCTGGACCGAGGTGGCGCCGCTGACTCTTGAAATGAACCTTCCCACCACCGGATAGAGCAGCCGGAAATCGGCGCCTGCCTGGCGCGTCGCGGGCTCGAATTCGAGGATCAGCAAGCCATCCGAAACATGGGCAAGAACGTCGAACGATCCGGCGTGCGCCAGTTGCATGGTGCCGAGGTAGCTGATCCGCGATCCGATCTGCTCGGCGGCTATCCAGTTATGCAGCTGCTCCCGGTTATCGCTGCCGGTGAGCGCGGCGATATCATTCCCGATCAGTGCTTCCGCAGACTGGCCGCCGAAAAGATGGATATTGCCGCTGGCCTGCAGGATGGAGAGATCCTCCCGTCGAAGTCCGACCATGAAACCGTGCGGCTGGATACTGCCGGGAATATGGATCGGCTCACGGTCGCACAAGGCGATATCGACCGTTGATTCGTCAATGGAAGAATTGCTCATTGATTGCACCATAAAAAATAGCCGGTTCTACGCTGCCGCGCTACACGAAATGCAGCGAATACATCGCTTGGACGCATGCGCATCGCCTCAAGCGGCGCCCCGCAGCCTGAACCATGCCGCCAATGAAGCGAATGCATCCCGCGCCGCCATCGCCGCCTCATGGCGTGATTCGCCGTCATGCAGATGCGTCTCGGCACAGGCGACGAAGGCACGCCATTTTTCCGCAGTGTGCGGCCCGTATCCAAGGAGCCAGCGCGGCGACCAGGAGGACAGGGAATTCGACAGTTTCTTGCGCAGGACCTGGGTGCCGAGCTGTGCGCCCTCAATGACATAGGCGGTGCCGAATCGCGAGGCGAGCGTGTCAAGCCGTGGTGTAAAACCGCTATCCGGAAGTTTATTGATGGCGGCATCGTTCATCCCGGCGGCGCGGAGATCGTCTTCAATCCATTGCGATTTCCCGCCTCGCTCAGCCGCACGCATGTTTTCGGGCCATGGTGCGTTCCACAACTGTGCCTCGAAGGGGCCCATCCAGCCGAGCAGCGCCGCTGCGTAGGAAAGGTATTCGGATTGTCCCGCGCCGGGAGCAGCGACCAGCAGGGTCTGTTCGAGGTCCTGGTGCAGGTCGCCGGTTGCTTTCCGCATTGCGTCCAATGCAGAGGCAGGGGGTGATAAATCCATCGTGATTGCGTCAAGTACTGAATGATGATTTGTGCCGGCTGAAGGCAGCGATGTCACCAGGATTTTACTACCTGAAAACCGGCTCTTTCAACTTGATCGGCCGCTGCTGGTTGCCTTTGCAAATTAAAAGGGCGCTTGTTCAAAGCGCCCTCGTGACTGGCGAAACAGCGATTACTGAATCTTCGCTTTTTCACGCAACTGCTGCTGGAATGCCTGCAGTTTCTTCTGCTGCAGCGATTCGGAGATTTGCGGTTTCACCTCTTCCAGCGCCGGAATCTTGGCCGCGCGAACGTCTTCCAGTTTGATCACATGGAAGCCGAATTGCGTCTTGACGGGAGTCTCGGTGACCTGACCTTTTTGCAACCCGGTCATCGCATCCGAGAACGGCTTCACGAATGATGCGGGGGAAGCCCAGTCGAGGTCGCCGCCGTTGGCAGCCGAACCCGGGTCCTTCGATTGCTTCGCCAGCTCTTCGAACTTGGCGCCGCCTTTCAGCTTCGCGATGATGCCCTTGGCATCTTCTTCCTTTTCAACCAGGATGTGGCGTGCACGATATTCCTTATCGCCGGCTTGAGACTTGAACTTGTCATATTCAGCCTGGACTTCTGCATCGCTGACCGGATTTTTCTTCAGGTAGTCTGCGACGAGTGCGCGAATCACGATGGACTGACGGGCGATCTCCACCTGGTTCTTCACGTCCTGGTTGTTGCTGAGGCCTCGCTTGTCGGCTTCCTGGATCAGGATTTCACGGTTGATCAGTTCTTCCTTGACCATGTTGCGCAGCTGCGGCGAGTCCTGCTGTCCTTGTGTCGATAGCTGCTTGATCAGTGCGTCTGCACGTGACGAAGGAACAGGCTTGCCGTTGACGACGGCAAGGTTCTGCGCCATGGCCGGAAACGCGGCGGCGGCAAGAAGAATCATCAACAGGCGAGCGGGTTGTAAAGTCATTGTTCGGTCCTAATGCGTAATTAATTAAGTGTAGGAGATTGAGAGTCAGTCTCTATACGGGTTAAACGGTCATTTTGGCAGAGCTTACTACAGGTTGAATTTCGATGATGCCTGGCGAAGTCAGTCGGCCGCGTCTTGTTTTTTTGAATTTCAGACGGTGCCAATGCATTGATGGCAAGCGCATGGATATCGGCGTGCATCATGTCGCGAAGGCAATCATACACCAGCCGATGTCGCGCAACGCGGTTCAGGCCTTCGAAACGAGCCGATATCAGGTGTAATCGGTAGTGGCCGCCGCCTGACGCGGCACCAGGATGACCGGCATGCAGATGGGACTCATCGGCCAATTGACATTCCAGCGGTGAAAAAGTTGCAACCAGCTGCGAACGTATTTTTTCCAGGCGATCGCTCAACTCGGGTCCTTGATGTGCTTGGAAAGGAACATGCTCTGGGCAATGATGAAGGCGAACATCAGTCCGGTAAAGCCGAACAATTTGAAGTTCACCCATATTGCCGTCGAGAACGAATACGCGACGTACAGGTTCAGCACGCCCATGGCTGCAAAAAATCCGGCCCAGATCAAACTGAGGCGTTGCCATAATGGATCAGGAAGCATGATCTGCTTTTCCATCATCAGGCGGATCAGGTTCTTTTTGAACAGTGCCTGGCTGATCAGCAATGCCGCGCCGAAGAACCAGTAGAGCACGGTGGGCTTCCACTTGATGAAGGTCTCATTATGGAAGTAAATCGTCGCACCGCCGAAAACGGTGATGATCGCCAGCGATACCCACAACATCCCATCGACTTTTTTCCTGCGCAGCAGCAGGTAGCCTATCTGTCCCAGCGTCGCCAGAATCGCGACGGCGGTGGCCAGCATGATGGGCGCCTGGTCCAGCGCCGCCACACCGCCCGAAACAATGCCCGATAGGTATTCCTGCACGAGGGATTGCGCAGCGGTGGGGTTGCCTTCGCCCCATTTGAATACGCCAAAAAACAGGATGACGGGGAACAGATCGAACAGGAACTTCATACCGGTTTGTCGTCTTTCACAGGTTGTGGATCGAAGCGCAGCGACGCGGAGTTGATGCAATAACGCAATCCCGTAGGCGGCGGGCCGTCCGGAAAGACATGGCCGAGATGCGCGTCGCACACATTGCACAGGATTTCGGTGCGTATCATGCCATGGCTGCGGTCGACGCGCTCGACCACGTTCTCGGCATTGAGCGGTTCGAAGTAGCTGGGCCAGCCACAGCCGGAGTCGAACTTGGCATCGGATTCGAAAAGCGGGGTATTGCAGCAAACACAGGTATAAATCCCGTGTTCGTGGTGATCCCAATAGCGGCCGGTGAAGGCGCGCTCGGTGCCTGCATGGCGGGTAACTTCGTACTGGATGGGGTCCAGCATCGATTTCCATTCTTCGTCGGTCTTGCGGATTTTTTCGGTCATGAGGAACAACTCACTTCAAGGTGGCTTGCCCAATCGGGCGGAAGGGCGGCATAGGCTTCATTCTCCGGCTGCTCGTCGAAGGGTTTCTCGAGCAGTTTCAGCAGGCGCCCGGTCTCGGAAAAATCCTTTTCCTGCGCCTTCTGGATAGCGACCTGTGCCAGGTAATTGCGGAGCACGTATTTAGGGTTGGTTGCGTCCATCCCGGTTTTGCGGATCGCATCCACGCTGTTTTCCTGGCGTAGCCGGGCACGATATTGCGTCGCCCAGGCATCGAATGCAGGACGATCGATGAACAGATCGCGCAGCGGCTCGTCGGCGGACACGTTGTCAAGAGCGAGACTGCCAAGGCGGCGGAAGAACAGCGTGAAATCGACGTGATTGTTCTGCATCAGGCCGAACATGGCATCGAACAGCTTGTCGTCGCCGGGCAGCGACGAGCGCAGCCCGAGCTTCTGATGCAGCAGGCGGTCGAAGTGCTGCTGGTATTCGGGCTTATAGACTTCCAGTGCGGCCTGCGTGGTATCGACATCGCCAATGAGCGGCAGCAGCGCCTGACCGAGCGCATAGCAGTTCCATTGACCGATACCCGGCTGCATCTGATAGGAATAGCGTCCCTGCTGGTCGGTGTGATTGCAGATATGGCGGGCGTCGAATGCTTCCATGAAGCCGAATGGACCGTAATCGATGGTCAGTCCGAGGATGGACATGTTGTCGGTATTCATTACGCCGTGCATGAAGCCGACCGCCTGCCACTGGGCCATCAGGCGGGCAGTGCGGCGGGTGACTTCCGCCAGCAGCGCCTCGTACGGATTGGCGGCATCGCGCAACTCCGGATAGCAGCGGTCGATGGTGTAGTCGGCGAGTGTCTGGAGTTCATCCTTCCGGTCGTTGTAGAACCAGTGCTCGAACGAGCCGAACCGGACGAAGGTTGGCGCCATGCGGGTGGCGATCGCACTGGTTTCCGGTGTTTCGCGCAAAACGCGCATGTCGGAACCGACGACACACAATGCCCGCGAAGTCGGGATGCCGAGCGCCGCCATCGCTTCGGAGCAGAGAAACTCGCGGATCGAGGAGCGAAGCACCGCGCGGCCGTCGCCCATGCGGGAGTAGGGCGTCATGCCGGCGCCTTTCAGTTGCAGCTCCAATGCACCCGGGTGAGGCGTGCCGGGCGCAGGCACGTCCCCGAGAAGAATTGCGCGGCCGTCGCCGAGCTGGCCGGCCCACACGCCGAACTGGTGGCCGGAATACACCGCCGCAAGGGGAACGGACCCTTCCGGCACGCGGTTGCCGGCGAATGTGTCAATAAACAGCGGGTTGTCGAAATCCCGTGTATCGAAATCAATCAACGCCGCTGCCGACTCGCTTGCGCAGACGAGATAGGGTGACGGAACAGGTGTCGGCATCAGCCGTGTATAAAACGCGGGCGGCAGCTCCGCGAACGAATTGAGAAATGGCAACGTGTCCGTGCGAAAACTGCCGGTCGGC
>NZ_DAIUCO010000166.1:0-11806 GCF_036846085.1 Noviherbaspirillum sp.
AATAAGAACAGAGTGTGTGAAGGAAAGAACAGAGCGCATGCAAACCCTGAGTCCAAACTCTAATGGGTTTGCCCTGCACCTTATTGATCTTGGTTAAGTCTTGGACAGAAACTCATTTGCAGCGATCGTGTCTTTCCGTGTTATCCGCCCTTGCCGCGGCGCTTGCGCAACGCCGCATTCTGCGCCTGCAGGATGGCATCGACCCGGTCCGACGCCTCGCGCGCAAGGTGCCGTGCCCGCTCGCCGTCGGGGAAAAACTCTGGGCAACGATAGGAGAGCCACGCATAGGCGGAATACAGCCGGCAGCTGTCTTCCACCTCCTGCAGGTTGCGCCGGTACACATCATCCGGGTCACCCTTCAGCAGGGTCGGTTCTCGTTTGGCCAGCTTGCGCGCCCATTTCTGCCATGCCTCGTGCAGCGCCGGCACCCGCGATGAAATCGGCACGAGCGACAAGGTGAATTTATCAGGCAGGGACAGCGGCAGCGTATCCAGCCACAGCGCGCGGTCGGCCTGCTCCTCGGTGATGCGCGGCGTGAAAAAACCGTCGGGCACATCGATATTGGTGGCGAAGCGCTTGAGCAGCCGCGCCAGCGATTGTTCGCCGGTCACCGATGCGATGCGGTTCAGGTGTTCCAGCGTCGGCGCGACCGAAAAGCCGAGCACCGGCAGGGCAGGGAGCTTTTCCTGCAACAGGGAGCGGATCACATGATGGGTTTCGTCGTCGAACCCGGCGACGAAGCCTTCATCATGCACGCCGAAACGGCCGGCCCGGCCGGCGATCTGCCTGGCCAGCGACGCGGGTAGTTCCTCTTCATCGATACCGTTGAACTTGTTCGCGGTGGTCAGCACCACCCGCTCGATCGGCAGGTTCAGTCCCATCGCGATCGCATCGGTGCCGACCACGATATCGGCCGAGCCGTCGCGAAAGCGCGCCGCCTGCGCGCGCCGCACTTCCGGCGACAGGTTGCCATAGATGGTGGCCACCGAAAAATTGTTCTCGGTGATCAGGTCGCGCCACATCAGCACATCGCGGCGCGAGAAAGCGATCACCGCATCGCCTCGCCGCAGGTTGCGCAGCTTGCGCACCGCCGACGGCTCCATCGTCAACGGCCCCTTGCGCTTCAGTGTCCGCACTTCCAGGGGGCACTCCAGCCGCGCCGCCAGCGCTTCCACCGCCCGCCGCGCTTCCAGCGCGCCGACCAGGTAGACCGTCGTCGCAGGCGCGCCGCATACCGCCGCCGTCCATGCCGCGCCGCGGTCCCGGTCGGACAGCATCTGGATTTCATCGATCACCGCCACATCCACCCGGGTGCGCGTGTCGAGCATTTCCACCGTGCTGGCGACATGGGTGGCATCCTCCACTTCACGCCGCTCCTCGCCGGTCACGAGATTGACCTTCAATTGCCTGCCGCCCGGCCGCGCGTCGACCAGCCGTTCATAATTTTCCAGTGCCAGCAAGCGCAGCGGCGCGAGATACACACCGGTCTTCGCCTTTGCCAGGGCCTCCATCGCTTCATGTGTCTTGCCGGAATTGGTCGGGCCGAGCAAGGCGATGAAGCGGCGTGGCAGGCGGCGGGCGAGTTCGAACGATGCCGGGTATTCCGCCAGGTTGATGCTTTCCCGCGTGCGCGCCGCATTCCGTGCTTCCTGCTGTCGCTCGACCGCATGCAGGAGGCGCTGCTCGATGCGCTCGAACACCTGGTCCACCGGCACCGCCGAGTCGCCGGTCGACAGCGCATTGAGGAGGATCATCGGGTCGAGGCCGGCCTCATCGGCTTTCTCGCGGATGCGGGTGACGAAAGCGGCGACCTTGCGTTGCAGTTCATCAAAGGCATACGCGCTCGCCCGTTCGGTGATCAACTGCAATTGTTCTTCGGGTGCCATCTTGCGCCATTTGCTCGGTTTGGCCAGCACGCCCTTGCCGGGTACGAGGGCATACGGCACCTGCAGACCGTTCATGTTCACCACGCCGGCAAAGCGCAGGAAGACGCTGCCCTCCTGCTTGACGAGTTCGGCGCCGAGCGTACGGGCATGTTGCTCCGCGGTTAGCCCTTCCGTGCCGGAAGGCGGGTTGTCGGATTCGGGAGTGATCAGGGTCATCGCATATTTTTCTGGAAGAACAGGGGCCGTCATCGGGGTATTGCGACCGTCGCATGATACGCAATGCGACGCCGCACCAGCCTGCAACGGCGATTCATCGATAGGACTGCCGTAATCCGCCTGTGTTCAGTTTCAGTACGAAGGACCCATCGTTGCCTGTCGAAAAACCGCTTCTCAAACATGCGCCAGATGCCGCAGCACGAATGCGGCCCGCTGCAACCACCCGGCCAGCAGGGCAAACGGACTGCCGGCATCCCGCTCCGCATGCTCCGACCCCTGCAGCGCAAAGGCGCTCATTCCATCCGCCTCGACCACCAGCCTGCACGCCTTGGAAAATCGCAGCGTTTCGCCGGGTGCGAGCCAGTAGTCCGCCGTGTCGCCGGACCGGGTGATCCACAGCCTGCCGGTGCGGCACACCAGGGTTTGGTGGGAAAACAGGTGGATCGCCATGACGCTGCCCGGGCGAATTCTCGTTACCGCAACGTGGATGTCCGGTGCGATGCCGGAACCTCCATTGCCGAGTACCGTCACGGCGCTGTATACGGGAAGGAATTTCCTGGATGTGATTTGTTTTTGTTCCAAGCGGGCCATGTCTTGCTCCTGTCTGGTGGGAAAAAGCCCAAGAGACAGAAACAAAAAACCCGCCTCGTTGGGCGGGTTGTTGAACTTGTTACGACGACGTCAGGCAACCCACCATGGATATGGAATCGGGTTAATCGGCTTGACGGCAATGGTCGTAAGAAGTGTCATGTGTCGCAGGTTGCCATATTAATAAAAGACCGTCAACGATTTTGATATGCGTGGCCGGCCGATCCGTCCTTCCCTCGTTTTCGCCGTCGACGTCGTGCGCCGCGCAGGGGAGCGCGGAACGCTACAGGCCATCAGGTTACTCATGTGGACGGCATGTGCCGGCACGTGCCATCCAATGGAGAGATTCAATGCCCGACGCGACCACGCTATACCTTGATCTCCTGAAGCAATGCCTATGCGGCGCAATCAACCCGCCCGGCCGTCGCGAACCGATCGTAAGCCATGCGCGCTGTGCCGCGATGATCAGGAATGCGAACGACGCATTCGGGCGCTATCTCACACCAATGGGACATACGGTGGAGATGCTCTTAAGCCAGCGGACATCCATCTTCACTTCCGGCATGCTGCATGCCGGACTGCATGGCATGCATCGGGAGACGACGCCCGATACGATGTCGGATCTGGCAAGCCTGGATAACCTGCAGGCCTGTGTCGAGAGCGCGATCCGCGATGAGGTGCCCGGCGACCTGATCGAGACCGGGATCTGGAAAGGCGGCATGCCGGTCCTGATGCGCGCAATTCTGAAGGCGCATGGCATTGCCGACCGTACCGTCTGGGCGGCCGATTCGTTCATGGGCATGCCGAAGCCCGATCCGGCGACAAACCTGCTGGATGCAATCTGGCACTTCATGCTGGAACCGCTGGACGGGCTCAAAATTCCGCGCGACTACGTCGAAGGCATCTTCAGCAAGTATGGCTTGCTCGATGACCAGGTGCGATTTCTGGAAGGATGGTTTTCGGATACCTTGCCGATTGCGCCCATCCGGAAGCTGGCTGTCATGCGGCTTGATGGCGACTGGTACGAATCGACACGCACCGCCATCGAATCGCTGTACCCGAAACTGTCACCCGGCGGGTTCATCATTGTCGACGATTACGGCCTGCCGCTCGGATGCCGGGACGCGATCGACGAATACCGGCATTGCAACGGCATCGATGCGCCGATTCACTGGGTCAATCACCAGGTCATCTTCTGGCGCAAGCCCTTGCATTGACCCGGAGCGGCCGGTCAGGCCGGGTCGCCGGTCCAATAATCGATTACCAGCGATTTGTCGAGACAGGCTTCGAGCCTGGCTACGAACGCCTGGTGCGCCGGATGGACCAGGTAGTTATCCCGGTCCGCCGTCGTACCGAAGCTCAGCATGAAGCAATGGCTGAAGCTGTCATTCAAACCTTCCGGGCTGACATTGACGCCGTATTCGAAATCGATGATCCCGGGAATGCGCGACGGCAGCGCGGCAAATTCGGTGGAGATTTCCCCGCACTGGGCAGGAGAGGCATCGGGCTTGAAGGCAAACAGAACGACATGACGCAGGACGGTAATCGAAGGCATGGTTGTGGCATCGGCAAAGTCAGTAAAACACTCCTTGATGATCCACCGATTTGCGCAATCCGGCGTTGAGGCTCCTCAGCCGGATGCCACCAACTTTACGCGATGCATGTCCCGAAGGCAATTTTCGAACTTGTACCTGAAATGCCTGCCTATCCACCTATTGGTATCCCAGTGACGGATCATTTGACATGCCCGATTCCCGGTTAGGCCTGGTGTGCATCACCGACTCCGATGAAGTGCGTTATCGCATCATCACCCGCAAGCGCCTGCTGCAGCATGACCACGCGGCGCAGCAGGAACTTCTGCGCGAATTATTCACCGACAATCTCCGGCGGCTGGAGCGGGCGCTGCATTACTGCCGCCGCGAACAGATCTTTCTCTATCGCATACCGTCGTCCTTGTTTCCGTTCTCCGACGAGCCGGTCGGCCGCGAGGTGCTGGACGACATGGCAGCTGAAGTCGGCAGGGTGGGCGACTCCGCCACCGCGAGTGGCATCCGCCTGGTCATGCATCCCGACCAGTTCGTCGTGCTCAGTTCCGATTCGCCGGGTGTCGTCGCCAACAGCATCAAGATCCTCGACATGCACGCCCGCATCATGGACCTGCTCAACCAACCCCGGTCGCCGTGGGCACTCCTGGAGATCCACGGCGGTAAATCGGGACGCAGCGCGGCGATGATCGAACGCATCGCGCTTCTTCCCGACGGCATACGCCTGCGCCTCGGACTGGAGAACGACGAATATGCGTACGGAGCAGAGGATATCCTGGCCATCTGCCATGCGACCGGCGTGCCGATGGTGTTCGATGCCCATCATCATGTGATCAAGGAAGGGCTGTCCAGCTACGAGCACCCGAGCGTGTGCGAGATGCTGGAAAAGGCCCGCGCCACCTGGCCCGATCCGGCCATGCAGCTGGTCCATATTTCCAACGGCCGCACCGCGTTCAATGATCGCCACCATGCCGACCTGATCGACGACATGCCGTCGTCCTACGCGGCGGCGCCGTGGATAGAGATCGAAGCGAAATCGAAGGAGCTGGCGATCCGGAAGCTGCGCGGCGGGGAACGCAGGTTCGGATAAGAGCAGGCTGTTGGCGGAACATCAAATGCCGCGCCGCGGCAGGGCCGGTTCCTCGTCCGGCGCATGCACGTCGTCTTTTTCCACATCCTTTTCACCGGTCTTCTCGTCGGCCCATTCCCTGTCTTCCTCGTCCGCCGGCAATCCTTGCTGCAGGGGCGCAATCCGCTTGTCGTAGGCGAGTTCCACCAGCATCGGGAAATGATCCGACCCGTAGTACGGCAGTCGCCGGATATCCGCCAGGGTGAAATGCCGGCTATGGAATACATGATCGACCGGGAAGCGGATGAAGCGGTAACCAGCGTGGAAGGTGTTGAACATTCCGCGACCGATACGCGGATCGAGCAGGCCGCTGATCTTGCGGAACAGCCGCGTGGTGGCGGACCATGCCACATCGTTCAGGTCACCGGTGACCACCACCGGCAGCTTCGATTCGGCGACGCTCTTGGCGATCACGAGGAGTTCGGCGTCGCGCTCGGTGGATTCATCGTTTTCGGTGGGACTGGGCGGGGCGGGATGCACGAAATGCATGCGTACCCGCAACCCGGTGGGCAATACCACCGCCGCATGCATCGACGGCTTGTCCGGCTCCACCAGGAACTGGATTTCAGCGTCCTCAAGCGGCAGCTTCGAGTAGAGGTGCATGCCGTACAGGTTATCCAGCGGGCATTTCATCGTGTGCGGATAATCCGCTTCCAGCACATCCAGCCGCTCCTGCCACCATAGATCGGTTTCGAGCGTGACCAGGATGTCCGGATTGTTTTCGCGCACCAGCTTCAGGAAGGCATCCGCCTGGCGATTGGGTGTCAGGACATTCGCCGACAGGATGCGGATGCGCTCGCCGTGAATGGCGTCGTCCGCCTGCAGGACCTCGACCGGATAGAGGCGCGTGTAGGGATAGATCCACCATGCGTGGTAGAGAAAGCAGGCAAGCGTGGCCGCCAGCATCAGCCACGTCACGGTGCCCGACCGGTCCAGCAGGACCGGGATCGCGACAGACAGTGCGAGTGCGACGCTCGCCAGCTGAAGGCGCGGGAAGTCGAGGCCACGTATCCACCAGACCTCCTGCCGCGACAGGGGCAATAAGGTCAGCAGCACGAGCAGGCCGCTCAAGGCCGCTATCGTCGCAAACACCATGGGTGTTCTACTTTCATGTATGCGAAATGTTTACATCATCGCAGGCCCGATCGGCATTGCTATGCCGCACATCAAGAAGAGGGCGATAAGAATGCGGTTGGAAACATGAAGTTACGAAAGAATGCTGTCGTAATGCTTCGACAAATAATTTACCGCCGGCACGGAACGACTTCGCAAAGGGCATGTCCTAGCGGCATTACTTCCCTTAAGGAGCAGCATGAGCGCGCAGCAAGACATATTGGCCGCGATGGCCAATGACCTGTTCAACAAACGTCAGCGCCTGATCCAGGCCAGCCAGCCTGGCATCCAGGTTGTGGACGATCAGACCGCCAATGCGCTGGAAGCCGAGTACCGGTCGGCGGAAGCGGAATACCGGGCCGCCAAGGCGGCGTTCGCCCGTGCGATGAAGGTCAGGCAACAATCAAACTGAATTGCAATTCGTGAACCTTCCGCTGCTGTTGTCATCCTATAATCATTTCCCCCACATAGATGACAAGGGCCGCAATGCCTACTCCCGGTACGCCAGGCACGACTAGTACGCCGAAAAAGGCGGTCAAGCACTTTTCCATGATCCGCGAGTTCCATCTCGCGGATTTTTTCACGCTCGGCAATGCCGCCTGTGGTGTGGCGGCCGTCTTCCTCGCGATGATGTATGCGAGCACCCAGTCGCCGGCGCATTTCTTCGCCGCCGCGGCGATGGCGCCGGCCGCGTTCCTGTTCGATGTGCTCGACGGCCGCATCGCGCGCTGGCGGCGCCAGCATTCCGCTCTCGGGCGCGAGCTCGATTCCCTTGCCGACATCGTGTCCTTCGGCGTCGCGCCCGCCGCGCTCGGTTTTGTCGCCGGCCTGCAGGGCGGATGGGATTGGGTGGCGCTGATCTACTTTGTCTGCTGCGGCGTCAGCCGGCTGGCGCGGTTCAACGTTACCGCCGAAAGCCTGTCGGAAGGCGGCGACAAGGTTGCCTATTTCGAAGGCACGCCGATACCGACCAGCGTGCTGCTCACCGGGGTGCTCGCCTTCGCGGCATGGCAGGGCCGCCTTGGCGACGACCTGTATGGCGGCGCATGGACGGTGGGGCCATGGGAACTGCATCCGGTGGCACTGTTGTTCGTGCTGTCGGGCACGCTGATGATCAGCAAGACCTTCCGCATTCCGAAATTCTGACGCCCGGCGTGGTGCGCTATCACGGTGTGCCGACGCACCCGTCATGTCCACTGCACCGTACTCGGCAAGCCGGCATCGCCGGCATCCGGCGTCTTCCTCCGCGTCGGCACCTCCGGCATGTCTTCCGCCCTGGCATGGGCGCGCGCCTGGGGCAGGCGCCAGTCGGCACGCCGGTCGCCCATCAGGCGCCGCAGTTCGCGCACGCTGATTCCCGACAATTCATTCATGCGCAACAGGAGGAGGGGGTCGACCGGCGCCTGCCCGCACCGGATGCGGCGGATCAGCGGCGCACCAATATGCAGCACGTTGCCGAGCGCTTCGTCGTTCTCGAGGCCGAAGGTTTCGAGCAGCACATCGAACAGCATGTTGGGATTGTAGGGATGGGTAATTACGGGTGAATAGTCGAGCATTTTCTTACCGTCGTCGGGGTTGCCTGGATCGTCTTGAACGAACAAGACAGTCAGACCCGAAGCAGGGAAAGAAATTCCCGCCGCTTTTCCACTGCGGGACGACATAAGCGAGTAAGCTTCGCCGGTCTTCACGCCGCGCATTGTCCATTTGCTGCATTCGTCATGCGCAATATCAGCGCCGCGCGATAAACCAATCGCCGGTCTTCGGGTCTCATCGAATGTACTGTCCACGGCGCCGGCCTGTCAGCCTGCCGTGGCGGTGCTCAGCCGTCATATAACCTCTCGCTCCCTGAAAGGCGTCCCCCCGGGCTCCCGATGATTCTCTCCGACCCACTGCCGCCAAACGCCATCGCCGTCCGCGTCGGCTGCAGGCTTGTCTATGCAACCTCGCAGCCGGCTGCCGCATTGCTGCTGATACGGCCCCATCCCGATGTCGCGATCCTGGAGGAGAGCCTGTCATGTGATACCGGTTCACCGGCCGAACATTTCATCGATCACCATGGCAACCGGATGCTGCGCACCATCCTGCGCCCCGGGCTGAATGAATTCGTTCACGACGCGATCCTGATCGTGCCGGGCGAGGCGGACGATCCACCGCCTTGCACTCCGATGGACGCATCGGAAAGCCTGCCGTGGGAGGTGCTGCGCTACACCTTTCCGAGCCGGTACTGCGAATCGGACAAGCTAGGGCAGTTCGCCCAGCAAACATTTGGCGGCATTCCGCCCGGCGTGAGGCTGGCGCAGGCCATCTGTGACTGGACCCACCGGCATATCGAATACCGCTACGGTTCCGGCAACCCGCATCTGTCCGCCGCCGACGTGATCGGCCGCGGTTACGGCGTCTGCCGCGATTTTGCGCATGTGATGGTGGCGCTGTGCCGCGCGCTGGACATGCCGGCCCGCTATGTGGCCGGGCACATGCCGTACCGGGGCGTGGCCGAGCACGACATCGGCATCGATTTCCATGCCTGGTGCGAGGTGTTTGCCGGCGGTCGATGGCATACCTTCGACCCGCGCCACAACAAATCCCTGCCGGGAAGGGTCAAGCTCGCACACGGGATGGATGCGGTGGATGCCGCGTTCGCCACCTTCTACGGCCACGCATCGGCCGCGACATTCCAGGTCTGGTCCTATCAGGTCGATCCGGCCCTTGCACGGGCCGGCGATCCGATCGCCATCATCAAGGGCGGAAACGGCAGCGCCGAAGAGGTGGCCGGCGCATGCTTCGATGCGTTCCGCGTCAGGCCGCCGTTACCGCATTCATTGCATCCACCGTCACTGCAGGCTTCTTCGCCAGCACGACTTCATGGATGAAGCGCAATTTTTCGATTACCGGCGTCGATAGCGTGAACGGATAGGCGTCCGGCATGCCGATGCTGCGGTTCAGGCTGTTCAGTACATAGGCCAGCGCAAACCACTCCGCCATCAATTCGTTGAACTCCCCGGTGCGTAGCGGCCGTTTCTCGATCACCAGTTCCGGCTCGTTCGACTTTTTCGGCATCAGCGTCACGCCGCAGGCAAAGGCGGTATCGAGGGTGTCCACCATGTGGAGATAGTGCGCCCAGGTCTCCGCCCAGTCTTCCCACGGATGGGAGCTGGCGTAGCTGCTGATGTAGCGCTGCTCCCAGCCTTCCTGCGGACCGTTGTTGTAGTGGGTCTGCAGCGCCTGCGCATAGTCCTGCCGCTCGTCACCGAACAGCTCCCGGTAGCGGTCCAGCCATCCGGTGCCGGCAATCAGGCGGTCGAAATAATAGTGCCCGCTCTCGTGCCGGAAGTGGCCGAGCAGGGTGCGGTAAGGCTCATGCATCTGTTCGCGGGTCTTCTCCCGGTGGGCCGGATCGGCTTCAGCGATGTTCAGGGTGATCAGTCCGCTGGCGTGGCCGGTGAGGACCTTGTTGCCCGGCGTGTCCTCCAGGAACTGGAACGCCAGGCCATTTTCGGGGTCGTCATACCTTGATTTCGGCTGGAGATGCAATTCCCACAGCGAGTACAGCAGCCGCCGCTTGGCCGCTTCGAGGCGCGCCCAGTAGAGCCGGTTCTGGCCCGATGAGAGCGCCGGAATGATCTCGGTGAGCTGGCAGGATGCGCACAGTTCGCCGGGTGCGTCCGCCGGCAGCATCCAGTTGCACACATCCTCGCGCGAATAGTTGACGCACTGCTTGTACAGCTTGCCCGCATTGGCGGGATTCAGGCTGCGCCACACCGCCTCTCCGCCCGGTTCGAACGTGCTGATGGCACGATGTTCCGGCTGGTAGCCGAGCATGCCGCCGCAGTTTTCGCAGCGGATATTTTCAAAAAAAACCTGCTGTCCGCAGTTGTCGCAATGAAAAGTTTTCATGAGGTGCGAATGCTTGCCAAAGTGTTTTCCGATTGATGACGCGGTCTAATGCATGGAGGGAGCGGTAACTATATCGTTCCGTTCCGGGATGTTGTTTCCCTACCGCGTTGAGCGGAGTCATGACAATTGCTGCAGTGCAATTGCGGTAAACTGCACGGTCTGCACCTGTAAAGTCGGCCTGGCGCTGCGCCGGTTCCGCACCAATTATGCGTATCGACTGGAAATTCAAGGCGGCTTTCCTGTTCGCTTTCCTGCTGGTTGCCGTCAATGCGGCAATTCCCTGGCTGTCCATGTCATGGGATGGCGCTGCACAAGCCAGGCTCGATGCATCGCGGGAGCGGATTGCCTTCATCAATGAGTTCCTGTCGACGATCAAGGATGCCGAAACCGGACAGCGCGGGTTCATCATCACCGGCAAGGAAGAGTTCCTGCTGCCTTACCAGCTCGCGGTCAACCAGCTCGCCAAGGACGTTCCGCAACTGGAACAGATCATTGCCGACGATCCGCGCTGGGAAATCTACGGCAGGGAAATCGTCAGTTTCACAGCGCTCAAGATGCAGTCCATGGCGGAGACGATCGAAGTGCGCCGTAAAGGCGGTTTCGCGGCCGTGGAGCCGACCATCAGCGGCGCCAGCGGCAAGTACTTCATGGACCGCATCCGGGCGGCGGTCAGCGGCGTCGCGCGGGAAGAGTCGCTGGAACGGGACCGCCTGGGCATCGAGCTGAAACAGCGCATGGAAACCCTGGCCAACCTCAGCCTGCTGGCCGGCATCGTCAATGTTTTCCTGCTCACGGTGGCACTGCGATTCCTGTTCCGGGCCCTCATCGCCGGCCGGCATGCCGCACAGTCCTACCAGAACCTGAACCGGAAACTCGGCGACGGCATGGAGGAACTCGAACGGCGCAACCGCGAAGTCATGCTGCTCGGCCAGATGGCGCGCGCGCTGGAATCGCAGATCACGCTGCCGGAAGCCTTTCATGTGATCGTCACCTATCTGCCCAAGCTCCTTGCCGGCACCTCCGGCGCGCTCTACATCCTGCGGCATTCCGGCAACCTGATGGAAAACGTCGGCAACTGGGGCAAGCCCGTTCATGCCGACAACCATATCGAACCGGAATCCTGCTGGGCATTGCGGCGCGGCCAGCCGCATTCGACTTCGCACCCGGACGACCTGTGCTGCCCGCATTACGCCCGCGAGGCCGGCGATGCGCATCTCGGCCGGCTTTGCCTGCCGCTTACCGCGCAGGGGCAGGTGCTGGGCCTGATCTACATCGAAGCGCCGGCGGAGGAAAAAAGCGAGTCGTCCGCCATCGACCGCAAGCTGGAAGACCTTGCCCTGCCGATTTCCGAACAGGTGGCGCTGGCATTGTCGAATGCGCAACTGCGCCAGATCCTGCGCGAACAATCGATCATGGATGCACTGACCGGCCTGTTC
>NZ_DAIUCO010000167.1:0-11801 GCF_036846085.1 Noviherbaspirillum sp.
ATGAGAAGGAGGCTGAACCGAAGAGCCCGGTATTCGCGCCTGCGGGGCAAAGCACGCAGATGATCGTCGGCGCCGACAAGACCGATGACAAGACCATCCTGTCCACCGCCGAGACGCTCTATCACTCGTACAAGCTCAAGCGGGTGTATTACTCCGCATTCAGTCCCATTCCGGAAAGTCCCGACGGATTGCCGCAGAAGCCGCCGCCGATGATGCGGGAACACCGGCTTTACCAGGCCGACTTCCTTGTGCGCGGCTACGGTTTCCAGGCGGCCGAATTGTTGCCGGCCGCCGGCAATCTCGCGCTCGATATCGATCCGAAACTCGCATGGGCACTGTCGCATCGCCATCATTTCCCGCTCGACCTGAACCTTGCGGACGCGACCCTGATTGCCCGCGTACCTGGAATCGGCTTGCGCAATACCGAGCGCTTGGTCAGCCTGCGGCGCATGCGGAAAATCCGCTATGCGGATCTGGCGCGGCTGCGGTGCAGCATGGACAAGCTCAAGCCGTTCGTCGTGACCGCCGATTATCGCCCTCGCCAGGACGATGCCAGTTCCGAAGTCCTTCGCCGTGCAATGACGGAAGCGCCATCCCAGCTCAGCCTCTTTCCGGCGCTGGAGGAGGCGGCATGAAGACGGCCCACGCCGCATCGTTCGACGAGTGGCGCAGCGCTGCGCGGGGCATGCTGGCGCAGGGCATTGCGCCGCACGATATCCGGTGGGGCGGCCAGCCTGTCGACGATCTCTTCGGTGCGGCGGATGCCGATGGCGAAGAGGCAGCCGCAGGGTCCGCATCGGCGACTGAAGCAAGCGGTGCGCCGGTGCCGCGCCGTTTGCTGTCAATGCTGGAAACGGCCGCTTGCTACCGTGACCCGGACCGCTGGGCCTTCCTGTACAAGGTGCTGTGGCGCTGGCATGCCGGCGACCACGTTGTTGTGTCGCCTGCCGACGAGGACGGGGCGCGCCTGCATGCCATGGTGAAGACGGTGCAACGGGAAATCCACAAAATGAACGCCTTCCTTCGCTTTCGCGAACGGCCGACGGATCGCGGCGCGCCGCGCTTTGTCGCCTGGTTCGAACCGCAGCACGATGTATTGGAACCGGTGGCGCGCCACTTTACCCGCCGCATGGGCAAGGCAAGCTGGCTGATCGCCACGCCGCAAGGCACCGCGATGTGGGATGGCTGCAGCTTGCGCAACGGTCCTCCGGCGATGTCCGGTTCGCTCGACGCCGACATGGACATCGCCGATGATGGCGAATCCCTGTGGCTTGCGTATTACCGCAGCACCTTCAATCCGGCCCGGCTCAACACCGGTGCGATGGAAATGCACATGCCGGTGCGCTACTGGAAAAACCTGCCGGAAGGGAAGCTGATCCCGGGGCTGATCAGCCAGGCCGGTGCCGGCGCGCAGCGTATTGCCCAGACGGCGGCGGTAGGCGAGCGGGGTGGAAAAAAAGTGCGTATCGACGCCGTACGTGCACAACCGGAAAGGCAGCAGCCGACGTCGCTGGACCAATGCCGCCGGTGCGATCTGTGGCGCAACGCGACGCAGGCCATTCCCGGCGCCGGTCCTGTTGATGCCCGCATCGTGCTGGTGGGCGAGCAGCCGGGCGACCAGGAAGATATCGCCGGCGTGCCCTTCGTCGGACCGGCGGGCAAATTGCTCGACAGTGCATTTGCGCAGGCGGGGCTGGACCGGCAGTCGACCTATCTCACCAACGCCGTCAAGCATTTCAAATGGGAGCCGCGCGGCAAGCGGCGGCTGCACAAGACGCCGGCCCAATTGGAAGTCGACGCGTGCAGTTACTGGCTCGATCATGAATTGGCGGAAGTCGGGCCGGCGGTCGTGGTGGCGCTCGGCAGCACGGCCCTGAAAGCGGTGCTCAAGGACCGCAAGGCAACGCTGACCGGCCGGCTTGGCCAAGCGATTGCCCATGATGGCAAGTGGATCGTGCGGACCTGGCATCCATCCTATGTATTGAGAGTGCCGGGCGAAGAAGCCAAGACTGCCGCATTTGCCGAACTGGTGGATGCATTGCGGCTGGCGCGCAGATTGGCGGAGGAAGCCCCGCACGAATGAAAGGAACGCAGCAACGTCGCTTACAACTTTGGCTGCAGCTGCTTGACGAGTTCTTCCACCAGGTAGCGGCATTCGGAAGGAAGCATCTGGATTTTCATCGCCAGTTCCAGCGCCTCGGGCGAAGGTTTGGCAGCTTGCCTGGCGTCGGCGGCCGCCTTTCCCTGCAAGGTCACGCCGTACCGGCCACGCTGTTCGGCGACTTGCGGCGGATTGGGCGGCGGGCCGTAATGCAGCCAGTGCTCGCTGACATTGAGCCACGCTGCCAGGGTCGATAGTTTGTCGCTGGTCGGAATCGCGCGTCCGGTCAGCCATTTATGCGCGGTCTGGGCAGAAATCGCGTTGCCCTGGTATTTCAGATTGAAGCGCAGGGCAAGCTCGGTCGCGCCGCGAACGGGTTCGGGACTGCGGCGGAGTGCAAGCTCCAGGCGTTTGGAGAATGCCGCTTTTTCTTCATTGGTAGGCATGCGCGCATTCTGCGTTACGTCATGTTGCAGTTAGTCAACTAAAAAAGATAAAAATATCTTTAAGTAGATAAAACTTCCCGACTTCAGATATCATTTCCCCATCACGACGCGAATGTTCCTGTGCCTGAAAAAGATAAGCGCGGGCACGGCACGGTGCAATGCGATCCACCAGCAAGCGAGTCACGGTATGCAACGAACGGGCCATAACGCTGCATCAACGAAGTGGGATGCCGACGAAAAACGCATGTGCACGTGATGGGCGACTTTAGAGCAAAAGGCTGGGACCTCTGGCCGACGCCAGTCTCTACGGGGAGAAGAAATGGGCAACAAGTTCCATCGAAAAGAGGGTATTGGAGGCCAACGGGGCGAAGAGGGCCAGGAGAGAGAAGAGGCGCCGGAGGAACGTGCGTTTGCGACGACATGCATGCTCATGTCGCTGATCATGGTGCCGTTCGGATGCCTGTTTATCGCCAGCGCCATTCCCACCGCGGTCCGGCGATTTCGTTTCGCCACCGAGCCGTATGAAAAGCTGTATTGGGGTTTGACTGCAGCCGGCCATCTCCTTATTACCTATGGCGCTGCGGTGCTGATCCTGTTGCTGATCGACGGTGCACGCGGGGAACAGTGGAACATCGTGCAAACCTGGCCGCTGCTGTCACGCGGCTTGTATGGTTTCGATAATCGCCTCATCCTGCTGCTGCTCGATTTGCTGGCGGTATTCGCCTGCGGTCTCGGACTGCTATGCGTGTCGCGTATTTACGGCTACACCGACGAGGACAATGCATGGTGGGCGTCGGACTGGCTGATACAGCGCCAGCGCCTGCATAACAAGGGATTCAAGAGCGGTCAAGTGCCGATCCGGTCCGGTACGTCCGTTACGCGTCAGAGGCGGGAAAATACCTGACGTATAACCGTGTCTTCCGGCTGATACTCCGGCCTGGGCAGGAAATGGGTCTCTGCCAGATGTACAAGCACGACGTCTTTCATCTTCAGCAATTTCCATCCCGCTCGTTCACCGCTCTCGCTGCCGCCTGCAAGCTGATAGCAGCGAATGACTTCCTCGCCGTTCTTATCCTTGCCGTAGATATGCGGCTCCACGATGCGTGAATAGCCGTGATAACGCAATTCAAGCACGCGCTTTTCTTTTACTGCCTGGTGGATCGTCGTGTTCATTGATCTGCGGTGAATGGTCTTGCCAATCAGACCACAGTGAACGATTACCGTTCGAACACAAATTCCAATCCAAATCAACCGCTGATGCCACGCTTGCAACGTTTGAGATGGGTCAATAGTAAATTCTGCGATGCAGAACCGAATGCTGCACCGCGAATTGCAGGTCTATTAAAACGATGTTAGATTCACGCTCATAAATAACGCCGATACAAACATCGGCACAAAAGCAGGAGACACACATGCCCACTCGCCAGCCGCGTTCATCCGTTTCGCTTTATCCCTGCACGCTTCGTTGCTCCTCAAAATTTCCCTGAAGAAACAATGCGTTTGCTTTCTGTTTCTCAATTTGCTCAGATTTTCCGGTTCTTCCGTTTTCGTCGCTGATATGTGTTTCGGCATTGCCGTCTGATAAGGCAATGACGCGCAACACAGGAAGGTGACGGATTTTCAGTAGTACTGCAATGCAGAACTTGCGCTCGAAACTTGATGCGAGTTCATTTGAACGTTGTTAGGTTTTATTTCGCCGTATCGCGGTGAAAGCCGCGGTTTTATTCAATCGAGGAGACACAGATGCAACGGAAACAAAAAAGCAAAATGATGTTGTCGGTATTGGCAGGTGCTGCGCTGTTAGGCAGCATGATGGCAACCAGCGCCATGGCCCAAACCGAGCCGCTGGTATTTGTTCACGGTTATTCAGGAAGCACATCCAATTTCAACACCATGGTGTCGCGCTTCACTTCGGATGGTTACCCATCCGCGAAGCTTTATCGCTTCGGCTACAACTCGCTCTACTACAGCAATAAATCCAGCGCCGACCAACTGCGCAATTTCGTCAATTCGGTGCGTTCGAAAAACGCTTACCAGCCGATCAGCATCGTCGCTCACTCCAACGGCGGATTGGTGTCGCGCTGGTACCGCGTAAAGCTTGGCGGCACCTCCACGATGCGCCGGTTCGTCACACTGGGCACGCCGCATAAGGGAACGACTTCCGCCTATGCGTGCTTCAGCGCTGCCTGTTTCGAAATGCGTCCTGGTTCCAGCTTCCTCAATGAGCTTGCCGGCCAGGGATGCGACCGTTCGCTGTGGTCGAGCAACGATGGCGTCATCTCCCCGGCGACCAACGCACAGTGCGGTACCAGTGTCCAGACCGCCAGTGTCAGCCACACCGCGCTGCTAAGCGACGCAAGCGTGTATAGCCAGTTGCGCCAGCAACTGCGCTGATATCGCCGGCGTAAAGATGGTGTAACACGGATGGAAAGCGGGGGAGGGAAGCCTCCGCCGCTTTTCGCGGAAGACCGCCGGCGCGGACCGGCAAGGAGCAGGAAGCAACCATGCAACTGGATATCACATCGTTCAAGCACCATGAGGGCAGGGTAAGCCGAAAATCGTATTGCCCAGCCGCATTGCTGCTCATGGCCGCCGTACTTGCCTCGGCGTCTCAGGCCGCGGACGCACCTGACGGACGGGTCATCGCCACTGTGAACGGCCAGCCGATCACCCGGGCGATATTCGATCAGATGGTGAACGTCAGTGTCGGGGTCGCCAATCCCTACGATGAAGTGACTGCACAGGAAAAGGCGGATCGCAAGGCCGCGGAGCAGAATATCGACCGTGTCAAACTGCTGGAAGACCTGGTCACGATGGAAGTGCTGGCGCAGAAGGCACGGGAACGCGGCATTCACCTGCGCAAGGATGTTGCCGCCGAAGCCGAACTGCAATACAAGACGCTGCTCGGCCAGCAACTGGTGCGTGACATCATCGCCGAGACGAAGGTCCAGCAATCGGACATCGCCGCCCGCTATGCCGCACAGAAGCCGGACCGGCAATACCAGGTCAGTCATATCCTGCTGAAAACCGTCACCCAGGCGCGGTCAGTCATCACGCAACTGGATCGCGGTACGGCATTCGCGAGCGTGGCGCGACGCCATAGCATCGATACGAATGCCGGCAAGGACGGCAGCCTCGGATGGCTGATGACGAACCAGATGACGGAAAATTTCGCGGCGGCCATGGTGAAACTTGCCGGCCAGGGCATGCCCGCCACCAGCCGCGAACCGATACAGACCGAGTACGGCTGGCATGTGATTCGCGTCCATGCAGCGCGCGACATGCCCAAGCCGCCGCTGGAGGCGATGCAGAACATCCTGCGCACCGACATCCTGCGCGAGCGGGTCGAAGCACGCATCGCCCAGCTCAAGCGCGAAGCGAGGCTGGAGCTGAAACTTTCGCAATAGCCGCATAGACTACCTGGACAGGAGGTTGCAATGACGACCTGGATTCCCAAATTTGCCGCCGCGGCCATCGTCGGCGCGCTCGCTTACCTGATGTATCCGTCCGACGACCTCCCCCGGTCGGCGGATCGGGGAAGTGCTGCACATGTGCCCGGGGTGGACAATCTCGGCAGCATCTTCGCTGCGCCGGCCGCTTCGCGCCATCCGGCCGCCTCCGTGCCGGCAACGCTTCCGCAAGCCGCATTGTTCGACGTGGACGGCAAGGGCGAGCTGCTCCTGGACGCGAGCGTATTGCCAAAACTCGACATCCTTCTCGGCAGCCTGCCGACCAATCCCGGCCGGACCGATCTGCAGCGGGTCGAGGAGGCGGCCCAAACCGGGCTTCCGGCAACAGCGCAAACCAAGGCTTTACGCATCCTGCACGGCTATATCGCCTACCGCAAAGCCGAAGAGGAAATCGGCGCCGCGCAGGCGGACGCGGCCAGCGATCCAATGAAGTATGCAATGAAGCCTGAACAGGCGCTGGAGCAAGTCATTGCGTTGCGTCGCCAGCATCTCGGCAAGGAAGTGGCCGACGCATTGTTCGCAGTCCAGGAAGCGCAGGCGAAGTTCGATCTCGAGATCGCCATGATCGAGGCCGATCCGACCCTTGCCGGCCGTGACAAAGCGACGCGCATCGCGGCATTGCGAAAAGCAGCGGCGCCGGAGATCGCTTACCACGGCGCAGATCCGCCGCAAGGCGAGAGCGTGGAGGAGAAGGTCGCGCTGCTGCGGCAGGGCGGCGCTGCGGAAAGCGATGTGCAGCGCCTGCGGCGGCAATATTTTGGCGAGGAAGGAGCGCGGGAGGTCGGCGAGATGGAAAACCAGAAGAACGAATGGGAACGCCGCTACCAGGCGTTCGCCCAGCAAAAGACCGCCTTGCTCGCCAGTGCGTCAAGTGAGCGGCAAAAACAACAAGGCGTTGAAGCATTATTGCGGCAGCACTATACGGAGGAGGAAATCGAGACGGCGCGCGCCTATGACCAGGGAAACAGCCGGATCAACGGCACGCGCTGAAAGCGAATGCGCGGCGGCGCTATGCAGGCTGGTTGGCCGAATCCCGCCGGCATTGCTCGGCCAGTCCGAGCAGGACGGTCTCCAGCAGGCCGGACACCAGTTCGCTTTCTTCCACGCGGGTCGGCCGCTCCCCGGGCGGGAAGCTGATCAGCAGCGATGCCATGCCGTGGGCGGCGGACCAGAATGCCCAGGCGTCGCGGCCCAGCCTCGTCGGCGTGCCGAAGGGTTCGAGGTAGGCGCGCATCACTTCCTTCGTCGTGCGGAAGGTATTGACCGAGGTGTCGAGAAGGCGCGGGTAATTGCTGTAGGGCGTGATCAGCGAACTGTGCATCAGGTTGAAGATCGCCGGGTGGGTCATGGCGAACTGCACATAACCGCGGAAAAAGCGGCGCAGGTGTTCCTTCTTGTCGGTCACGTCCGCAGTGGCGTCGACCATGGTCTTGGTCAGCAGGCGGAAACCTTCTTCCGCCACCGCCGCCAGCAACGTCGCCTTGTCGCCGAAATGATGCAGGGCGGAAGATGCGGCGACGCCGTTGCGGCGGGCCACTTCGCGCAGGCTGGTCATCGCCGCGCCACGCTCTTCCACCAGTTCCCAGGCGCTTTCCAGCAGCGCGCGGCGTAAGTCGCCATGGTGGAACGTATCGCGCTTGTCACGTTGAAGGGGAGGGGATTCGGGAGCTAGGGCTTCATTCATGATGTAAAAAAATTAACAATAAGTATTGCAATCGTAACATGCCGGAACTGGCTTACCCGAGGTAAAACGCCAGTCGGTCATGCTGGGAGGCCGGTGAATAAAGGGTTTCCACCGTTTCGCGCGCGGCTTTGCCTACCTGCGCGCGCAGGTCGGGGTTGGCAATCAGTTGATCCAGAATCTCACTTGCCTGCTCGGCCGTGTCGAACAGAAAGCCGTTCTCTCCATGCCGGATGCTGTCGGCATAGCCGCCGTGCGAGTGGCAGACGACCGGCAATCCGCAGGCCATCGCCTCGAATACGACGCGGCCGAAGGTTTCGACATGGACGCCTGTACGGTAATAAAAAATGTCCAGTTCCTGGAGGAATTGCGCTGCCGGGAAACGACCCTCCGGGTACACATGGATGCGTTCGCTCTGCGGCAGGCGGTCGGCAATGCAGCTTGCGCCTTGAAGCCTTATCTCGCAACCGCGATGCGCAAGCGCCGCATAAAGCGGTATGTCGTCCGGGTGGTGCTTGTCGGCCGTATCCCTGCTCATCCGGCCGACGATGACGGCCCCGTCCATGGCGCGCGGCGCGGGCGCTGCGGGAACGAACTGGCCGATATCGATGGGTGACGGATGCACCTGACCCTCCACGCCGGCCAGCGTCTTCTGGAACTCCGAAATCACCACGTACTCGGTGCGCGGCCAGCGCAGCAGGCGCGGCATGCGGGAGGTCAGCGCCACCACCTTCGGATGAAAGGTGTTGTACACATAAATCAGGCGGCGCGGCTTGCGGACGAGATAGGGCCAGAATTTGTTGCGCCAGTGCGCGCCGACGAACACATAGTTGCCGCCATCCGGCAGCAGCCCTTTGTGCGGCGCGACGCGCCGGATCGGGAATGCTTTGGTCAGTTGGGGTGATACCCGCGATGACGTCGCCCACAGGTGGACGTCGGCTTTGTCGCGCAGCAGCTTGAATAACGACAGCGCTTCCAGTTCGCTGCCGCCATACGGATTCAGGAAGCCGTTGAAGATATGGATTGTGTTGCCGGCGACGGCGGGGTGGAAGGCGGCCTGTTGAGCGCACATGATCTGGTTGCCGGGATGCAAAGCGCGAAGCCTAGCACGAGGGCCCGCGTTTGCGATACCTGTCAACTTTGCCGATCAGACGCCACCCATACATAAATACTTCATTTCCAGGTATTCCTCGATACCGTATTTCGAGCCTTCGCGCCCGAGGCCGGATTGCTTGACGCCGCCGAAAGGCGCGACTTCGTTGGAAATGATGCCGGTGTTGATGCCGACCATGCCGTATTCCAGCTTTTCCGCCACCCGCCAGACGCGGCCGATGTCGCGCGAATAAAAATAGCTGGCGAGACCGAATTCGGTATCGTTGGCGGCGGCAACGGCTTCCTCCTCGGTCCTGAATGTAGCCACGGCGGCAACCGGTCCGAATGTCTCCTCGCGCATGACCAGCATGTCGCCGGTGACCCCGGACAGGACCGTCGGCTCGTAGAAATGACCGCCGAGCGCGTGCGGCTTGCCGCCGGTCAGTACCTTCGCGCCCTTGGCCACCGCATCCGCGACGTGCTCCTGCACCTTCGCCACCGCCTGGTCGTCGATCAGCGGACCCTGAACGATGCCCTGCTCGAAGCCGTTGCCCACTTTCATCCTGGCGGCGCCGGCAGCCAGTTTTTCGACGAAGGCGTCATGGATCGACTCGTGCACGTAAAAGCGGTTCGTGCATACGCAGGTCTGGCCCGCGTTGCGGTATTTCGACACCAGCGCACCCTCGACGGCCGCATCGAGATCGGCGTCCTCGAACACGATGAATGGCGCATGGCCGCCCAGTTCAAGTGCCAGTTTCTTGACCGTCGGTGCGGACTGCTGCATCAGGATGCGTCCGACCGGCGTTGATCCGGTGAAGGAAAGATGCCGCACGACCGGGCTGGCGCACAGCAGTTTGCCGATCTCGATCGACCGCTCGGAATCCGCGGTCACGATATTGATGACCCCGGCGGGCAAACCGGCGCGGTGCGCCAGTTCCGCCACCGCCAGCGCCGACAGCGGCGTTTGCTCCGCCGGCTTGATGACGATGGTGCAGCCGGCGGCGACGGCGGGACCGACCTTGCGGGTAATCATGGCAATCGGGAAATTCCAGGGCGTGATCGCCGCGCAGACGCCGATCGGCTGCCGGAGCACCATCATCCGCTTGTCGCTCCAGGTCGAACTCATCACATCGCCGGAGACGCGCTTGGCTTCCTCGGCAAACCATTCGATGAAGCTCGCGCCGTACATGACTTCGCCCTTCGCCTCGGCCAGCGGCTTGCCTTGTTCGGCGGTCATGATGGCGGCCAGGTCGTCGGCATGGACGATCAGCAGATCGAACCATTTGCGCATCACGGCGGCGCGCTCCTTGCCGGTTTTCGCGGCCCATGCGGGGAATGCCGCCTGTGCCGCATCGATGGCGGCCTGCGCTTCCGCCGCGCCCATGTTGGGCACGGATCCGATGGTCACGCCGTCGGCCGGATTGGTGACGTCGAACTGATGCGCGGCGCCGGTCCAGGCACCGTTCAGGTAGGCCTGGCTGCGCAGCAGCCCGGGATCATTGAGTTTGGGAAGACCTTTGACGGCTTGCAGCATGATGGCTCTCCTGGGATGGCGAAAAAAGCAAGGATAGCGCAATCGCCAGCGAAACGCCGGGGTGATTCAGGTCCGTTCTGCCGGCGTCAGGCGATCATGCTTTCGGCTTCGCTTCCTCGCGCCGGTTGAAGCCGGCCACCATGTCGAAGCGGAAAAGGCGGCATTCCAGCGCGCCGTTGAAAAACGGCGTCTTGCGCGATTCCTTCAGGCGCAGCATCTTCGGCAAACCCAGATCGGCCGAGAAGAGAAACACCTTCCATCCGGCAAAGCGCTGCTTCAGCGTCGTGCTGAAAGCGGCGAAGAATGCATTGGCCTGCTCATCCGTTTCGATCGTGCTGTCGCCGCGCACGCCGATGCGTTCGCCGTAAGGCGGATTGGTCAGGATGATACCGGGTGTATCGGAGGGCGGCTTCACTTCCTGCGCTTCGATCTGCTTCAGCGGCACCTCGAACTGGATGCCGGCCTTGTTGAGGTTGTTGCGGGTCATGACGATCATGTCGCCGGAAATGTCGCTGCCGAAAATCGTTGGCACGGTCGGCAGCGGATTTGGCTTGATATTGCCCTTGATCGCCAGCCATTGCGCCTGGTTGAAGTCGTGGAATTTTTCGAATGCGAACGCACGCCGCGCGCCGGGCGGGATGCCGGCCACCATCTGGGCCGCTTCGGCGAGGATGGTGCCGGAGCCGCACATCGGATCGAACAGCACCATGCCCGGCTTCCAGCCAGACACCCGCAGCAGTCCCGCCGCGAGGTTTTCCCGCAGCGGCGCATCACCGGTCTCGAGGCGCCAGCCGCGCTTGAACAGCGCCTCGCCCGAGGTGTCCAGGTACAGCGTGAAATTGCGCGCATCGAGGAAGCCGACGATGCGCATGTCCGGGGCTTTGGTGTCCACCGATGGCCGTTCGGAAAACTGATCGCGGAAGCGGTCGCAGATCGCATCCTTGATTTTCAGCGTCGTGAATTCCAGGCTTTTCAGCGGCGACTTCACCGCCGTCACGTCGACGCGGATGGTGTGGTGCACGCTGAACCAGTCTTCCCACTCCTGTGCCAGCGCGAGGTCGTAGATGTCGTTCTCGTTCGTGTAGCTTGCGTGGGCGATACGCAGCAGCACGCGGGAGGCGATGCGGGAATGCAGGTTGACCAGATAGGAATCGGTCAGTTCTCCGGAGCAATGCACGCCGCCGGGGACCTGGTTGTGGACTTTGAGTGTTTTGCTTTGCTGGGCGATTTCGCCGAGTTCTTCGGCGAGCGCGGCTTCGAGGCCGCGGGGGCAGGGGCAGAAGTAGGAGTGTGACATGGTGGGGTACCTTTTATCCGTTGTGTGTTGACAGCTGGTCTGTCGGTTATGTTGCGGGGTTGATGAATGATTTTGTTTGGGTGTTTTTCTTCGGTAATACGAGTTTGTTCTTTCTCCGAGGAGAGAAGCCGGGACTGGCCCCGGCGGGCCACCTTCTTTTTTGCTTCGCCAAAAAAGAAG
>NZ_DAIUCO010000168.1:0-11800 GCF_036846085.1 Noviherbaspirillum sp.
GGGCATCCGCACCTTGCGCCTTCCACTGGTTGAAGTCGACCGGCGAGGTTTCGGACATCGCATTGCCGGTATCGATGATCTTGAAAAAGCCACTGCGCGCCAGGTCGGCCTTGATGATCGCCGTTACCTGCTGCGGGGCGATGGTTTCATCCGCGAAGCCGGCGATCGCAATCGGAATCTGGTTGGCGCCGACGCCTGCTGTTTCCACCCTGAGCTGCGCCCCGGCCAGGCTGGTGAATGTGAGGCCGATCAGAAACAGCCCGCGCAAGAAGAGATTTTTCATCATGATTTGCCTACTGGTCCTTCGGTTTGTGTATGCCGATAAAGCTTGATGGTACCGCACCCGACTTGTCCTTCGGGTATGGCTGGGATCGTTCAATGGCCCGGCGTACGGCTTCGTCAAAGCCGGCCACGCCCGACGACTTGGTCTTGCGCATACCGGCGACCGAGCCGTCCGGAAGCAGGTCGACAACGTATTCCACCGCGGGATTGCCAGGCAATTCATCCGGGACATTAAACGTGATATTCGACTTGATCTTCGCCGCGACACGTTGTGCGTATGCCCCGTCCGCCCTTCCGCCCTGTGATTTCGCTGCATCGCCGCTGCCGGGTACGGCACCGGTAATGCGGCGCATTTCATCGTCGCGGATTTTTGCAAGCATCTGCGCCTCCGCTTCGTCCTGCTTGCGCTTTTCCTCGTCCTGCTTGCGTTTCTTTTCAGCCGCCGCCTTTTCCTTTTTCGCGAGTTCGATCTTTTCCTGCTCGGCTTGGGCGCGCTTCTTCGCCTCTTCGGCTTTCGCCAGTTCGATGCGTTTCTGCTCTTCCTTGCGTTCCGCTTCCTGCCTGATCTTCGCCTGGCGTTCCTTTTCTTCGGCGATGCGTTTTTGCTCTTCCACCAGCCGCTCCCTTTCTTCGGCCTGGCGTTTCTTCGCTTCTTCCAGTTTGCGTTTCTTTTCCTGCTCCAGTGCGATGTCGGGCTTGACCGCCGGCGGCTCATCCTCGACCGGCGGTTTGGGTGCGGCTTTCGCCACCGGCGGCGGCTCCGGCTGCTTCTCCGGTTCCCGGGGCGTTTCCTTCACAACTTCCTTGACTGGCTGGGGCGGGGCGGACTCCTTCGGCTGCGGGCTCCACACTTCCGCTTCAATGGTCGTCGGCGCTTCGCTTTGCCAGCGCACGCCGATCCATAGCAGCGCGACCAATGCCAGGTGCACCAGGGTCGCGAACGCGATGGCGCGCCAGCGTCCGGGCTCCTTGGGTACGGTATAGGGCGTCTGATCAGTCATCGCTTATTGCTTGGTGGCGAGACCAACCCGATTGATGCCCAGCTTTTTTGCTTCTGATATCACCTGAATTACATCATCGTACTTGATGTCTTTTTCGGCTGAAATCATGACCGGCAATTCGGGATTGGCTTCATGCATTGCGCGAAGCTTTTGCACCAGCGCGACGCGGCTTCCAATTTTTTCCGCTTGTGCACCGGTGTTCCGGCTGCCGGTCTGTCCGCTGACCGAAATGGTCGCGGTCGTGTCCTGCTTCAGGGCAATCTGGATGTACTCCGTCGGCGGCAAGGCTGACTTGGCCGCCGTCGGCAGGTTAATCACGCCGGGGTTCGTCAGAGGCGCAGCCACCATGAAAATCACGAGCAGCACCAGCATCACATCGATATACGGCACGACGTTGATTTCGGATTTGAATTTGCGGCTGCGTCCGCCGCGCAATGAGCTGTTCGACATCAGCGCGCCTGACGTTGCAGGATGTTGGAGAACTCCTCGATGAAGCTTTCGAAGCGGATCGAGAGGCGGTCGATATCGTGCGAATAACGATTATAGGCAACGACGGCCGGGATCGCTGCGAACAAGCCGATTGCCGTTGCGATCAACGCCTCGGCAATGCCGGGCGCCACGGATGCAAGCGTCGCCTGCTGCACGTTCGCCAGTCCCCGGAATGCGTTCATGATGCCCCACACCGTGCCGAACAAGCCGACATAGGGTGACACGGAACCGACCGACGCCAGGAAAGCGAGGTGTGATTCGAGTGCATCCATCTCGCGCTGATATGCCGCACGCATCGCACGGCGCGCACCATCGATCATCGACGCGGCGTCAGATGTATTCCTGCTGGCCAGGGATGCCTTGATCTTCTGGAATTCGCTCATGCCTGACTCGAAGATGCGTTCGAGCGCACCGCTATTGCCGCCGCTCTTGCGGCGGTTCGAGGTTGCGTCTTCATAGAGCGTATTGAGATTGCCCCCCGACCAGAAGGCGCGCTCGAATTCCTCGGTCTGCGAACGAGCGCTCTTGATCGCGAACATTTTGCGGAAGATATATGTCCAGCTCATGACCGATACGAGCAATAGCAATGCCATCACCAGTTGCACAAGCAAGGATGCGTTGCTGATCAGAGCGATAAAGGATAGATCTTGTGTGACAGTCATCGGTTGTCTTAATGGGGTTAACAGCAAATTGTATCCGCATCAGGCGGATATGCTACCGGTGCCGGCCATGGGATGGCGCGGAAAAATCACTTGGTAGCGTCGATTCTTGCCAGTACGTCATCCGGGATGGCACGCGGACGGAAGGTGCGCGTATCGACACAGGCAATCTTGATTCGGCCACTGGACAATAGCTGCCATCGTCCTTCCGTCATGCGCCATGCTTCCTGGAAAAATTGCACTGAAGCACGTCCAAGCCGTTCGACCACGACAGTGAGTTTCAGTTCATCATCTAATTTCGCGGGTGCATGATAATCGACGGCAGTGCTTTTGACGACAAACATCGCATGATGCGATTCGGTCAACGCCTGCTGGCCGATGCCGGCCGCGCGCAGCCATTCGGTGCGCGCCCGTTCAAAAAACTTCAGGTAATTTGCGTAGAACACAATGCCGCCCGTATCGGTGTCTTCGTAATACACGCGGACGTTCCAGGTGAAGTCAGCCGGCATTGTCCCTCGCACGCCGGCTCGCGACATTGATGCAAAGCATTATGTGGTGCGTTTGATGTTGAACGGCGAGAATCCCTGGCAGGTTGGCATCATCTCGATGTAGTTGATGTTCACATGGGCGGGCAAGGTAGCGATCCAATAAGCGGTCTCGGCAATGTCGTCCGCGGTAAGCGGTACGGTGCCTTCGTATACTTTCGCCGCAGCCGCATCGTCTTTGAGGCGAACATTTGAGAATTCGGTACCGCCGCAAAGGCCCGGCGCGATATTGGTGGCGCGAACGCCGGTTCCCACGAGATCGGCGCGCAGGTTCAGGGTGAACTGATCCACGAACGCCTTGGTGGCGCCATATACATTTCCGCCCGGGTACGGATAGGCGCCGGCAACCGATCCGAGGTTGATGATCATGCCGCTGCCGCGTGCCACCATGGACGGCAGCAGTGTCCGGGTCATGGTGACCAGGCCCTTGCAGTTGGTGTCGATCATGGTGTCCCATTCTTCCAGAGACGCCTTGTGGGCCGGTTCGATTCCCAGGGCCAGACCCGCATTGTTGATGAGTACATCTACATCCCGCCAATCGGCGGGAAGCGCATCGAGAGCCTGCTGGATCGAGGTCTTGCTGCTGACATCCATTTCGATTGCCAGCAACGAGGCACCGAGTTCCGCAGCCAATGCATCGAGTCTTTCCTTGCGGCGGCCGGTCGCGATGACCTTGTGGCCGTTCTGTGCAAACTTGCGCGCCATGGCCGCGCCGAAACCGGATGTTGCGCCTGTAACAAGTACTAGCATGGGATTTCCCTTTTCACAAAGTTTGCCGAGTGCCAAATTTTAGCCGAAAGAGCATTTCTGCTCAGGGCCTGCTCATGATCCTCCGATTTACCCGGCCTGGCCGGCCGCCTTGCCGAAAATTCTCCGCTCACTTACAATTCAAGTCCATTTCGTCTCACGTGACTGGCGAATGTCGAAACCACCGGTTTCGGCGACAAGGTGGGCAACCACCGGGGAACGTGAGATCTCACCATAGCCGTTCGCCTGGGCAGCCACAAATGGAAGCACGTCTGAGGCTGCCTATTCCCATTCCGTTGGCCCTCATTCGATTCAGGCAAACCCGTTTGCATTCTCAATCGATTGGAGTTTCGCATGTTCGCAAAAGATCACACCCTCGCCAAAGTCGACCCGGAACTTTGGTCCGCCATCCAGCAGGAAAACACCCGTCAGCAAGACCATATCGAATTGATCGCCTCGGAAAACTATACGTCGCCTGCGGTCATGGAAGCGCAAGGCTCGCAACTCACCAACAAGTACGCGGAAGGTTATCCGGGCAAGCGGTATTACGGCGGCTGCGAATTCGTCGATATCGCCGAGACACTGGCCATCAACCGCCTGAAAGAATTGTTCGGCGCCGAAGCGGCGAACGTCCAGCCGAACTCCGGTTCGCAGGCAAACCAGGGCGTGTTCTTCGCGATGCTGAAGCCGGGCGATACCATCATGGGCATGTCGCTCGCGGAAGGCGGTCACCTCACACATGGCATGCCCTTGAACATGTCGGGCAAATGGTTCAACGTCGTTTCCTACGGCTTGAACGACAAGGAAGAAATCGATTACGATGCGATGGAACGCCTGGCGCGGGAACGCAAACCGAAGCTGATCGTTGCCGGCGCGTCCGCCTACGCATTGCGCATCGATTTCGAGCGTTTCGCGAAAGTGGCGAAAGAAATCGGCGCATATTTCATGGTGGACATGGCGCACTATGCCGGCCTGATCGCTGCAGGCGTTTATCCAAATCCCGTACCCCATGCCGACTTCGTTACCTCGACCACGCACAAGAGTCTGCGCGGTCCGCGCGGCGGCATCATCCTGATGAAAGCCGAGCATGAAAAGGCGATCAACTCGGCCATCTTCCCGGGCATCCAGGGCGGCCCGCTGATGCACGTGATCGCCGGCAAGGCAGTCGCCTTCAAGGAAGCGCTGACCCCGGAGTTCAAGACCTACCAGGAACAGGTCGTAAAAAACGCCGACGCGCTGGCGAAGGCATTGATCGACCGGGGGCTGCGGATCGTGTCGGGCCGCACCGAGTCGCATGTGATGCTGGTCGATCTGCGTGCCAAGAAGATCACCGGCAAGGAAGCCGAAGCGATTCTCGGTTCCGCACACATCACCTGCAACAAGAATGCGATTCCCAATGATCCGGAGAAGCCGTTCGTGACATCCGGCATTCGTCTCGGCAGCCCGGCGATGACGACCCGCGGATTCAAGGAAGCGGAATCGGCGAAGGTCGGTCACCTGATCGCCGACGTGCTCGATAATCCGCAGGACGCCGCGACCATTGAACGGGTAAAGGCGGAGGTCAAGAAACTGACCGACGCATTCCCGGTATATGGAAAATAAGTACAAATAGTGCAAGGTAAGGGCTGGCAGCTGCGCCGGTCGGCATGAATGAAAAAGGGAAGGCGATGACTTCCCTTTTTTGTATCTTCATCCTGTGTCTGGACGAAGCGTCCATCAAACGCTTGACGGCGCACTTGCACAAGCCGGAAACTACAGGCGGTTTGGCCAGTCCGTGTGGAACAATGTCCATGCATATGGCGTTTTCCCCATGCCTGACCGACGGGTTCGGTAATTACCGGTGTTGACAAAAATTCAACTAACGGTTAACTTTCGGTTCCTGATTTTTAATTCGCTTTTTCATCGATTCGGCGCTTTTTTATGAAATGCCCCTTCTGCCACCATGAGGACACACAGGTTCTCGACACCCGCGTGTCGGAAGTAGGGGACGCCATTCGCCGTCGCCGCCGTTGCACGCACTGCGACAAGCGCTTCACCACCTATGAACGCATCGAGTTGACGATGCCGGTCATCGTCAAGAAGAACGGCAGCCGCACCGAATTCGACCCGGCAAAGCTGCGTGCCAGCCTGATGCTGGCGCTGCGCAAGCGCCCGGTATCCGCCGAAGCGGTTGACGCCGCCATCCATCAGATCGAGGAAAAGCTGCTGTCGACGGGTGCCAGGGAAGTCATTTCGGCACATGTCGGCGAACTGGTCATGCGCGAACTGAAGCGCCTCGACAAGATTGCCTATATCCGCTTTGCGTCCGTCTACAAGAGTTTTGAGGACGTAGCGGAATTTCAGGACGCGATAGCGGAAGTCGGCCGCGAGCGGAAAACTCCCAGTAATTAATCAAATGCTGTTTGCCTGGCCGTTGGAATGACGGTCAGGTTGCGGCAGGATTGCTGCGCAAAAAATGTTGCAATATTATTAACAAAATACGCCGCCTGGCGCCTTGTACGGGAATCGGGTTTCATGAAACATCAGGTAGAAGGATTTTCGCTGGTCGAAGTGCTGGTTGCAGTACTGGTGCTCGCATTGGGTGTCATTGGTACCGCGGGTATGCAGCTCACCGCGCTGAGGACTACCCAGCAATCAACCTTCCAGACCACCGCCGTGCAACTTGCCGCGGAAATTGCGGACAAGATGCGCGCCAACGAAAGCCAGATGAAACTTGGCGCTGCCCTGAACCCATATCTGCATGTCGATTATTGGGCGACGACGCAAGGCGAACCGCCACCGCCCGGCAAACGTTGCTATGTCGACCACTGCAACGGCGCGGAGCTTGCGCTGTTCGACATCTATGAATGGCAGAAGCGAGTGCATACCGACCTGCCGGGTGGACGGGTCATGATTTGCCGGGATGCCGAACCATGGAACGGCGCCATGCAGGCGTTGACATGGTCCTGCAAGGCAGGTCCGATGGATGGCGGTTCGGTCGTGATCAAAATGGGCTGGCAGGAAAAGGCCGCTGACGGCACGCTGGTCCGCACCGCCGGCAAGGAATTTGCGCCGAGCGTGGCGTTCACCGTTCAGCCGTACGTGCCATGACGATCCGTCGTTGCAACCGTATGTGCTATCAGGGCGGACTGACTCTGATCGAGCTGATGATTTCCATCACACTCGGCCTGCTTGTCATGCTAGCCGCCACCGCGCTGTTGCTGTCCTCGAAGTCCGCCTACACCGCCCAGGACGACGGTACCCGCCTCCAGGACACGGGGCGGTATGCATCCGAAGTCATCAGCCGCTCGGTGCGTCAGGCTGCCTACGAAAACTGGGACCGGCAAGATGCGCCGATCGTCTCCGCCGCAGGTATCAGCGCGAATATTGCCGGTCTTGACGCACGGAGCCTGAGTGCAACGACTAATGGCATCACCTCGCCGGTTGCAAGCAGCGTCAACGGAAGCGACGTTCTCGCAGTGCGCTTCTTCGGCTCAGGCGCGGGGGAGCACGGAGACGGCAGCATGATCAATTGCGCCGGCTTTGGCGTGGCGGCCGCCACGTCGCAGGATAGTGCGGATGAAGAGCGGGGGACAAGCATTTTCTATGTCGCCAGGGATGCCGGCGGCGAGCCGCAGCTTTACTGCAAGTTCCATGGCAAAAAAGGATGGGTGGCGCAGGCGCTTGCTCGCGGTGTGGAATCGTTCCAGGTGCTTTACGGCATCGATAGCGACGGCGATAGCCTGCCGAATCAATACCTGAACGCCGCGTCCTTGCAAGCGCTGGATGCTGCGCTTGTGCTCACCGGAGCCACCGCGCAGGAGCAGGCCGTCGACCGGAACAGGAAGACCTGGTGGAAAAAGGTGGTCGTCATTCGTACTGCGCTCCTATTGCGCGGGACGGAAAAAAGCCGCACCGATGCGCTGACGTCCCAATATGATCTTTTCGGCCGCGATTACTCGGACCTGAACGCATCGGCCGATGTGGGAACGCGCATTCTCGAAGCGCAGCTTCCTGAAAGCACGCGCAACCGAATCCGGAAAATATCCGCGACGACCATCCAGTTGCGCAATCAGTCGCCGGGTAGCGCGATATGACGGCGCATAAGCTGGATCGACCTTGCTGCGTCCTCAAAGCGAGGCAACGCGGCGCCGCCCTGATCGTCTCGCTCCTGATGCTGATCGTCGTGATGATGCTCGGCATGTCCGCTGCGCAGACCGCGCTCCAATCCGAGAAAGCGTCCCGCAACGATCGTGACCGGCAAGTTGCGCTGCAAGCAGCCGAAGCAGCCTTGATGGATGCTGAAACGGACATCGAAAGCTCGCCCGATCCCGCCCGGTCGCGCAGTCACCTGTTCGCGCCGGATCGCACGGAAGGATTTAGCCCGGGATGCGGAATCGAAAACCCGGCGCTCTACCTCGGGTTATGCAGCCGCGCCGAGGGAAGCCTGAGGGCAGCCTGGCAGGCAGTCGACCTGCTCGATTCGTCGTCCGGCGCGATCACCGTGCCTTACGGACGCTATACCGGACAAGTGTTTCAAACCGGCGCCGGCGCAATGCCGGCCCGGCCGCCCAGGTACGTCATTGAACTGATGGCATATAACCGTGCAGGCGAGGACGCGACCCTCGATGGGCGGAATTATTTCTATCGAGTGACTGCTATCGGGTTTGGCATGCGCGAAAGCACACAGGTAGTGCTCCAGACTTTTTATCGAAAAGACGGCAGATGAAAAATACCAACGTTGTCGCTGTACTGGCCTTGCTTGTTTTGCAAACGATGAATGCAGTCCAGGCTGCCAGCAATCCGGACGTACAGATTGCTACGGAACCGATGATCGGCGGGAGAGGAAATGTCCATCCCAATCTGGTACTGAGCCTGTCGGTGGAGTTCCCGACGGCAGGCATCGCTTATCGCGGCGACGGGGGCACCTACAATCGGACGACGGAGTATGTCGGCTACTTCAATCCGGCGAAGTGCTATACCTACCATGGCGGCAATCGCAATCTTTCCGACAGCGGATACTTTGTCATTTCAAATGATGCGGATTCTGTCACCCGCGAATGTGGTGGCGATGCATTCAGCGGCAACTTCATGAACTGGGCGACATCATCGGCGATCGACATGCTGCGCTATGCACTCACCGGCGGCGACAGAATCATCGACACCCCGGACACCACCATCCTGCAAAGGGGTGTTCTGAAAGACACGTTCTATGCTCATCCGGTGTACTTTCCGCGCCGGACCGTCGTCGCAGGCGGCAACGTCAGCGCGCCCGGCAAGGTAACGCCATTCAATGTCGGCACGCTGCACGTCGTCTCCTGCGGCAATCGCGTTCTGTTTTCCGACGTAAGCAGCGGTCTTGCCAATGCCAGCGGCACGGACGCGAACCGGTATTGCGCATCGGCATACAGCGGCAGCGGCACGCCGCCGAAGGAAGCGCTCGACAAGAAATTGGGCGAGTTTCTTGTCCGGGTGAAGGTGTGCGACGGCAGGGAAGGCCCGTCCCGGACCGGGCTGTGCCAGCGATACGGCGGTAACTACAAGCCCGTCGGGGAAATCCAGCGCAAAGCCGACCGGCTGCGGCTGGCGGCCATGGGCTACGTACTCGATGATGCGGAAACGCGGTATGGCGGCGTGTTGCGGGCGCCGATGAAGTATGTCGGCACGAAAAAGCTGGAAGCGCCCGATTTCATCGAGCGGCCGAATGACCGGGCGGAATGGGATAGCGCAACCGGCGTGTTGTACAACAATCCGGAAGATCCGGCGAACCGACACAGCGCATTCGAGAATAGCGGCGTCATCAATTATCTGAACAAGTTCGGCAGGTCGGGGAAATACAAGAGCTTCGATCCGGTAGGCGAGCTCTTTTACGAGGGCCTGCACTACCTGCAAGGCAAGGAGCCTACTGCGGAGAGTACTGTCGGCATCACCAGTGCGATGAAGGATGGCTTTCCGGTCATTCAGAATCCGCCCGACCCGGTGATCGCATCATGCCAGCAGAATTACCTGCTGACCGTCGCCGATGTGAATACCCATTGGGACCGGTTCATTCCCGGCAATCAGCGTTCGACGTACGGGGGAGGCAAGGATGCCTTTGACACCGCCCGGCCGGCTGCACGCGAGGTCTCCGGGAAGACGCCCGCGCTGGATGTGAGGACATGGACCCGGCAGGTCGGCGAACTGGAGAACCATGCGTCCAATACGGCGCCGAATCCCTCGTTGACGAATCTTGACAACAGGGACACGGGCGCTTCAGGACACGGCACCTACTACATGGCGGGACTCGCCTACTGGGCCAATACGAACGATATCCGCCTGGATAAACCGGTCAGGGTCAAAACCTTCGCGATCGACGTCGACGAAGGCGGGAACGGCCAGATCGACGGCAATTCACGCGATCTGAAGCCCCGTGACAGCCAGCTATATCTCGCGGCGAAGTATGGCGGCTTCGACGACAGGAATGGCGACGGCAATCCCTTCATCACCTTCGCGCCGAACAGCAGGAATGTCGTCAGCGGAAGCAATGCCGAGTGGGACAGCGACGGAAACGGTGTTCCCGATACCTACTTCCTCGCCGGGCAGCCCAAGGAGATGATTGCGGCAATCAAACGGGTATTCAATCGAATCGGTACGGCGAGCGGCAATATTTCCGGCGTGGCGGCGACCGGCAGCCGGATGTCCACCGATGGCATCTTCGTTTACCAGCCGGGGTTCGAATCCTCGACGTGGTCCGGAAGCCTGAAAAAGCTGGCCCTGAAACCCGATGCAAGCGGAAACATTGATGTCGCATCCGCACCGGACTGGGACGCCGGCGAATTATTGTCCGGCTTCCACCAGCCGGCCGAAGATGTGCGCAACATCTACACCGCGCAAATCAATGGCGGCGCACTGCGGACAATCCCATTCAAATGGGACCAGTTGAGCGGTACGCAGAGGGAATTGCTCAATCTCGATCCAGTCAGCGGCAAGCCCGACGCACTCGGCGAAAACAGGCTTGCCTACCTTCGCGGCCAACGCAACCTCGAAACCGGCAAGCCCAGCGGCATCTTCCGTCCCCGAACCAGGGTGCTCGGTGACATCGTCAACAGCAACGTGGTCTACGCTGGCCCACCTTCAGCAAACGGCCTCGGCACCGGATATGCGCAATTCCAGGATGCGCTGAAAGGGCGGGCGAAAGCGGTGTATGTCGGCGCCAATGACGGCATGCTGCATGCGTTCAATGCCCAGGACGGCGGCGAGTTGTTTGCCTACGTCCCGAACGCCGTAGTCCGAAATCTTGCACACCTGACGTCGCCGGAGTATCTGCACCGCCCTTACGTCGATGGCATGCTCACGGTCGCCGAGGCCCGGGTTGCCGGTAGCTGGAAGACCGTGCTGGCTGCAGGCATGGGTGGCGGCGGACAAGGACTGTTCGCACTGGATGTCACAGACCCCGAACGATTCAGCGCCGGTTCAGGAGCGCTATGGGAGTTCACCGATGTCGACGATCCCGACATGGGCAATCTCACCGGCGCACCCGCAATCGTCAAGTTTGCATCCGGCGCGTCAGCCGGACCTTCCGAGTACCGCTATTTCGTGGCGGCGCCCAGCGGGTTGAACAACTACAAGGATGATGGCAGTTTCAACCAGGATGCCGCCAGTGCGCTCTTCTTTCTCGCGCTCGACAAACCGCCTTCGGAAAAATGGCAGCTCGGCGTCAATTACTTCAAGTCCAGGACGCCGGCGACTGATCCGGCGCTGCAAACCGGACTATCCGCACCCGCGGTGGTTGCCGATCAAGGGGGCGGCGGGCTATACGCCTATGCCGGCGATTTGCAAGGGAACCTGTGGCGTTTCGACTTGAGCGGAATGGCTTCCCGGTCCAGCGCGGTAGCCAATGCGACCCTGCTGTTCGTGGCCCGGGACGCGGCAGGAAACAGGCAGCCGGTCAGCACCCAGCCCAAGGTCGTGTTCGCGCCCGGTGGTGGCTATGTAATCCTGTTTGGTACCGGGAAATTCGTCGAGCACCGCGATGCGGCGGCAGGGGAGTTCAGGATGCAATCCTTCTACGCAATCCATGATGCAATGCCTTCCCAGTCGACGACGGTCACACGACAGC
>NZ_DAIUCO010000169.1:0-11797 GCF_036846085.1 Noviherbaspirillum sp.
CTTTTTGGTCGGCAGCGGCGAGAAACTGGCAGCACCCCAGAACGCCGTATTTCTGCAACGCCCTTTGGTTTTCATCCAGATTGCCATCGAATGAAACAGCCCCGGATCGTGAGAACCGATCAGGTACAGCACCCCATGACAGGGCAAGGCCAACAGCAGATACAGCGGATTGCCAACCATCAGGAAGATCACTGCGGTCGCGATAAATTCGCCCACGAATGCGACATACGGAATGCCAAACAGGGTCACCGGACGCGTCAAGCCGACAAACAGCGGATCGATGTGCACATCATGCTGCGGTTGATCCATGCTAGCCCCCTCCGGATGCGGCGATGAGGTAATCGACGATGGAGACCGAACCAAAGATGAGCACCATGCCAATGGTGATATTGACGGCCCAGTTCCACGACAGCTTGCCGGCGAGTGCAGCGATGCCCAGCGCAATAATGCAGATAATGGCAATCGTGCGCGTTAAACCGCCGGTGAAGATGGCGAGCACTTGTTCGCCCGCGGTATCCCAAGGTCCGGCAATCGCCAGGTTGGGGAGCAAGCCGAAAGCCAGGGCCGTCAGCAGCAGGATGAACGTCGTTTTGCCGATCCCCTTGGTGGTGGCCTTGCCGGGGGCGGGCGCAGCGTTAATTGTCGGGCAAAGATTTGAGAGATTCATTTGTTGTCAAGCTTTCGAATGCAGGAACACGCTGGTGAAAAGAGAAGTGCGATGGCGGTGTCGAATGAAGCGGGCCAGCATGTTTCAGCGCGTCCATTCGGGCTTGCTGTTTGCCTGTCGTAACGAGCTTGAGCGATCTCCCTTTTCATTCAGTGTGACCACGGCCCCGGTTCCGGCAGTGGGGTTGGCGCGATGCGCAGCTGCGCCATCGCGCATGTCAAGACCATGCAGTAATCGACTGCCCCCATGACGGGTATCTGCCTTCAATGTCGTCGTCGCGTGCGCACCATGGGCGCTTGCCAACAACGGTTCGACGACGCAACTACGCCGAACTAGTACACCATCACGTTTTCCACCCCTGTCGTGCCATACACGTGGATGCCGCTATGCGTGGGGACCCTGTCGTCAGCCGCGTCGGTGCGTCGCCTGACAGGCGCTTGTGCGGCGTTTGCCGGCCGCTGCCTGCGCGGTTGCGTCTGGCCTTGATGCAATGGAATCGGCGCGGCAATCGGTGTCGGTACCGCGCTGGCATTACGCATCACCTTGTGCACATAACCGTTTGCAAATCCGCGGGTAAACGATCCCGTGTTGTAGGCGGACAGGGCTGCCTGGATTACTGCTTGCTCACCCGTTACCGTGGCACTTGCCGCCTGGTAGTTGCGATGCAATATGGCGGCGGCCGCAGCCAGGTTTTTGCACGGGTCGAACGCATCTTCGACGCTCAATCCGGTTTTGCCGAGATTTGCCGAGCTCACTTGGCCGAGCCCCAGATCAATCGCATAACCGTGGGCCAGCAACCAAGTCGCCGTCGCCACCGCTTCGGGTTTGTTCTCTGGTTGGCGAACCAACCGGGCACCACCGTTGACGCCGATTGCAAACGGGCGAAACGCCGATTCGGTTTTCACAATCGCTGCCAGTGTTTGATGCGCCACCCAAGGCGCGCATTGCTGGGCGAGCGCGACAAAATCCATTTTCAAAACCCCGATGAATTGTTGTCGGTGCGGTTAGCAGTATTGCTGTCGTCCTCAGCGGCAACGCGCGCGTTGTAGGCGGCTTGCGCCTGTGCATACTCTTCTGGCTCAACCCACAGCCCGCCGCGCTCGGGCGTGCCAACATAGACGGGTCGGGTGGCTTGCAGATCCGTGTACGGGTTGGTCAGATACGCGGTGCAATATGCCGGCATGACGTTGCCCACATTGCTCAGGTGACCGTTGCCCTCGCTCGGACGAGCGGATGGGGCAGTGAGAGTGTGGTTTAACGCTTGTGCCGAACAGCGGCCCGCGCCAGCGGCAATTGATTCCACCAGCCGGCGCATGTTTTCGTCCGAATCCGACGCGGGACACAGTCGCAGAAAATTCGACCGGCCGCGAATCGTGTCGGCAACGCGTCGATGTTGGATGCTGAAAAATCGCCGCACGGATGGCGTGCATTCATCCGGGCGTTGGCTTGAAGCCAGACAAAGCACCGCTTCACACGCCAGGCGCGTGTCGCCGGTCAAAATTTCTTGTGCGTGCGCAGCGGGAATCGATGGAAGACTTAACAGCCCTCCGACGGAAAGGGAAAGCAGACGGCGCATACATTGATTCCAGTATTTCTTCGACGTAACCTAGAGTCGGTTACAGAAAAGAAAGTAATTATTGAGAAGAAATTAACTTCTATGTCGTTCTATTCTGATTGGGAATGGAACGTCGAATGGATATGGAATCGTTTAAAAAGGCGAATGAAGATACGCTTAGAATGGAAAGCACCAATCCTCTACATCGGCTCGCCGGCATCGATGAAATGAATTCTACCGTTTCTTTAAACGGTATGGTTTTATTTATCAAAGATTATTTGATAGATGTCGTTGATCGCGTTACGGATCACATGGGATGTGCTGGCGCCATATTTGGCTTGAAGAAGAGCCTCGATTTTCTTTAGGTGTTCGCCATCCAAATCAATCGTAATGCGTTTGCCATTCTTGTTTGCCAAACGCTTCAAGTGGGCGATTTGACGCTTCGTACTGGTCTTGTCGTACGGGTCTTTTTTTGCCGGCTGCATTCTGGTATTCCTACGGCGCTGCATTGACTGACACGACTGCTTGTCGTGCATCTAGGAAAGGATGATTGTCGCAGCCAGCATTGCCATCGACAAGAGCAAAACCCATTTGCAACTAAAAATTTTCCTGACTTCAACGAACTTTCACGGACACGAAGAAGGACAGACCCGCTTGTCACTTTGCCTGCTTGCGAACCTTAATCAGTCGGCTCGCGATGACTCGGCATGATTAATTGCATTAGTGGTTATATTTATTGCAACACCGATGCCTGCTGCTTGCGTATTTGCGTGTCTGTTACGACTGGTCCGATACCGCTTTTGACTCTCTTTCACAAGATTTTTACATCGCACTATGCTTGATGATAAAATTGATGCGTTATGGAACCAATATTGATGATACCGTGCGATCTTCGTTTTTTGGAGGAGTGATGAGAACTACAGTAACGATTGACGATGAGCTGTATGAAAAGGCGCTGGAAATGGCGGACCCGGGAATGGACAAATCAGATATCTGGCGTGAAGCATTCAAGACCTTTGTGCGCGTGCAAGCCGCAAAAAGGCTTGCTGCACTTGGCGGCACGATGTCCAGCATGCCGGACGTTCCGCGTCGCCGCAGCGAGCCCGCGCAGCAATGAGCGTACTGGTCGATACCTCCGTCTGGGTTGCCCACTTCCGGCAGCGCGATGACGCGCTGGTGGAGCTGCTCGCACTTGACTTGACCCTCATTCATCCGATGGTCATGGTGGAACTTGCTTGTGGTACGCCACCTGTCCCCCGCGTCAAGTCGCTCAGCGATCTACGACTGTTGCGTCAATCAAACCAGGCAAGCATGAACGAAGTTCTTGAGTTTATTGAGCATGAAAAGTTGTATGGCCTGGGGTGTGGTCTGGTGGACATCACCTTGCTGGCGTCCACACTGATTACCCCGGGCGCCATGCTATGGACACTGGATAAACGGCTTGCGAGCTTGGCAAAGCGGTTCGGTGTCGCGCACCGACTCGACTGCCATTGATTCGCCATTGTTGCCAATGTCATCGCGCGGATAAAAAAGTAACCTACGCATCTATTCTTTCTATATCACGTCAACCAGTTCGGAATAGTCCTTCAATATGCCGTCCACAGTTAAGAGCCGCAGTGGTTCGCACAACGCCTGGGCGATCAGAATGCGGTCAAACGGATCGCGGTGAATATCCGGTAACTGCATCACCATTGCGGCGTGTTTCGCCGCAATCGGCAGCTCCAAAAAACCACTGTTGGCGATCTCGGACACGAGTTGGTTTATGTCAACTTCCAGTTTGCCGATGCCGGCCTTGATGGACGCCTCCCAGATCGATGCACTGCTGATATAAACCTCCGACGCATCGATGATCTTTGCACGGCCTTCTTTCGACAACTTCGGATGGTCCTGCAGCCACCATAGATAGACATGCGTATCCAGCAGCAATCGCATTATTTACCCTCGAACGCCGCTTGGAGATCGTTGGGCAACGGCGCATCGAAGTCGGCCGCGATGCGCATTTTGCCTTTCAGCGCACCGGGTTGCCGAATGGGCTTTGAAGCCTGCACCGGAACCAACTTCGCAGCAGGCTTGCCCGCCTTAGCGATCACAATTTCCTCGCCCTGCGAGACGGCTTCGATCAGTTTTGAAAACTGCGTTTTTGCATCATGGATATTGACAGTTTGCATATGCTTCCTCGTTGACTTAGTCTAGTCTAGTCCATAACGGCGCAGAATACAATTTTTTCTAGGATGCTATGCCCGCTAGCCAGCACTCTAGTACCTCGTCCCACTGGTAGTGGTGCAGATTTTCAGTGGCGAGCGAAATTACAGTGGAATTCGTCGCAGTCCCATCCTAGGGCAGGAATGTCGATCTCACTGGGGACAAGCCAGGCTCCCGGGCGCGGCACTGGCCAAGTGTTGTGTCACTGCTGTCGAAAGGCATGGCGCTGGTTGCCAGTGCGCTTAAGGACCCCCGAATGGGCGGCGTGAATTCCGCCGACTCCATAGCAAACCTCCATCGGGTTGGGCCGAGCGCCTGTCATGGATCGACAACAGCGTAGTGGCGGGTAAGGGGCCGAACAGAACCTGACGGCCCCTGCCGGCACCGCGTCCGGAGCAAAGTTCGATACGCAAATCGGCATGCCGGTACGGTTGGTGCTGATGCGAACGTCCGGCCGAATCGACCGGCCCGTACGCCAGGCTCAGGCGGCAGCCAGCGCGCGATCGAGGTCGGCGATCAGGTCGTCGATGTGCTCGATGCCGATCGACAGGCGCAGCATCTCTTCCGACACGCCGGCCTTGGCCAATTCCTCCGGATTCAATTGGCGGTGGGTTGTCGAGGCCGGGTGGGTGGCCAGCGACTTGGCGTCGCCAATATTGACCAGGCGCGTAAAGAGCTGCAGCGCATCCAGTACGCGCGCACCCGCAGCACGCGGATCGCCCTTGTCTGCGGCCTTCAGGCCGAAGGAAAGGATGCCGGAAGCCCGTCCTCCCATGTACTTCTGCACCAGTTTGTTATCCGGGTGATCTTCCAGACCGGCGTAGTTGACCCACGCCACTTTGGAATGCTGCTGCAGGTAGCGGGCGATTTTCAATGCGTTTTCACAGATGCGGTCCATGCGCAGCGCCAGTGTCTCGATACCCTGGAGAATCAGGAAGGCATTCATCGGCGCAATTGCCGCACCCATATTGCGAAGAGGGACCACGCGTGCGCGCCCGATGTAGGCTGCTTCACCAAGCGCCTCGGTATAGACCACGCCGTGGTACGACACATCCGGTTCATTGAGGCGCTTGAAGCGGTCCTTGTGCTTCGCCCACGGGAACTTGCCGCTATCCACGATCGCGCCGCCGACACTATTGCCATGGCCGCCCAGATACTTGGTCAGCGAATGCACGACAATGTCGGCCCCATGCTCGAAGGGACGGCACAGATACGGGCTGGGCACGGTGTTGTCGACGATGACGGGGATGCCCTGGGCATGAGCAATGTCTGCGAGTGCCGCGATATCGGTGATATTGCCGAGCGGGTTGCCGATCGATTCGCAGAATATGGCCTTGGTACGTCCATCGATCAGGGCGGCAAAGCTCTCCGGCTTGGCGGCGTCGGCAAAGCGTACCTCAATGCCCATCTGCGGGAGTGTGTGCGCAAACAGGTTGTAGGTGCCGCCATACAGCGTGCTGGAGGAGACAATGTTATCGCCGGCTTCGCAGATCGTCTGCAGCGCCGCCGTAATAGCCGCCATGCCGGAGGCCACCGCCAATGCGCCGACTCCACCCTCGAGCGCAGCCATGCGCTTTTCCAGCACATCCTGCGTCGGGTTCATGATGCGGGTGTAGATGTTGCCCGCGACTTTCAGGTCAAACAGGTCGGCTCCATGCTGGGCATTGTCGAAGGCATAGGCGACAGTTTGATAGATGGGGACAGCAGCTGCTTTGGTGGTCGGGTCGGGGGAATAGCCGGCGTGGACTGCAAGTGTCTCGATTTTCATGGTGTTCTCTCTAGTGAAAAGCCTGCGAAGCCGGTATTTTGGACGAAAACGCAACGGCTTGCTGTTCTTGCTCCCAGGTCAACCGCGCCGCTGCGCGTGGACGCACTGGTATGAACGTTTTCTCGTCAATCGTCTTAAAAAAAGCCCGGGCCCTGAACGGAATAGGTCGGGGACGCCTCACTCCTGCGCGGCATAACTGACAAAACAGAAGGCACACGAATAATCCGGCCGACGCTTTGAATGGTGTGGGTCAGCAGCTGTCACTGGACTCGGGAGCATTTCGTACATATGACGTCAAGCATCGACATGGCTGTGCGTTGGCTGGATAAAGCCAGTGTTGATATCCTGCTGGTTTCTGTCGAGCGGGACTCTTCCAGTGCACCCGCTCTTCTTGATGGAAAGCAAGGCATCCGTCCGTGACCATCATTGGAACGGTTGCAGGCTTTGGACCAGTACCGAAGGAAGTAATGGGCGCAATCGATGCGTTCCTGCCCAAACCATTCTCCGTTGAGCAGCTGGAAGAATTGCTGCAGACGGCTGTTCATAGCCAGGTGAGGCGTCCTGGTACTTCAGAACCAAAACACGGTTCAGTAAGGCGCTGCGCTGAATGCAGATCACTCGTGTTCGCTACAGGGGGCCATCGATCCAAAGCGGGATGTTCTCTTGCCGACGGCATCGCGTCGATAGACGCTTTCGAAGCGTCGCGCGGTGATGACATAGGGTGGCTTGGCACTTCTTTTGATGTCTTTGTTCTAACCGGTTCAACGACGCAAGGCACAAAACGCAAACCATGCTACTGGAAGGAAAGAGCGCCCCTCGGTTCGATAACGATTTGCTGAAAGCACTGGCAGTGTCGGAGCCGGGAGCGGCAATTGACGACAGCAAAAACCTGATTCGGATCGGAGTGCAGAACGAAGAGGGAGATATCTATTGCATTATTGGCGATGATGACGTTGTAGAATGCGCGCAGTTCATCCTAAACTTGAGGGCAGATCATTGGTCCGTCGAAAACCGTGATCCTGTTACCAGGCTGAATTTCTATGCAGTCATACATCCACCCGAAGAGATTCTACTGAAGGCTCAGGGAATCGATCCGGAAGATCCAGGTAGCGCTGTCTGGCCACCATCAATCTGATTGTCCCCTCACTGTCTTGATGCAAGCAGAAATGGGGAACACCATTCGTGCCGCATAGCCAGTGGGTTGGAACGAGAGACGACACCGATCCTTGCAGACCTATCATCCGCTTCGGGGGATTGAGCCAGTGCATTCACCATCGGGGCTTACCACTGATGTTTGCTCCTGCTGAATGACTTGGTGCATGGCGAGATTCTAGGCAAAGTAGATATACTCAATGCCGTTCTTGATCGAACCGATCAAGTTGACCTGGTTTTCATCTGATTCCGAAAAGTTCAGCAGCAACTGCGCCCGACTGACGCCGCCGGTGTCCAGGGCGTTCAACTGGTGCTGGAATCCGCCCGCGTCCGGAGTGCGGTGAAGCACATTCTGATAGAGCTGATTCACGAAGCCGCCATTGGAAAGGTTTTCGCCATATAGCGATTTGAATTCGGCCGACTCACTGAAATTCTTTGCGATCTGCAGCAAGCTCACACCCTTGTCCATGGCGCTGATCTGCCAGCCCAGGCCGGCGATGTCGGGGGCCCGGTCAAAAGCGGCCTGGTACAGGCGATACGCTTGGCCAGCAGTGCCGTCGACATCAAATGCGACAGCTTTATCGTCGAACTTCAGGCGTTCGATCTTCGTCAGCGTGTCGCTGCCGGTCGTCAAGCCGCTGACGGTGATGGTGCCTGTCTTGTTCTGAATCGTGAAACCGGAAAGCTTGCCCGAATATATCGCGACATCCACGCCCGCCGTTCCGTTAATGTAGGTCTCTTCCGGCGCCACCATGATTTTTTTAAGCGCTCCGTCATCCGGCGCAGCAGGGCTTTTCTGCAGGGGCACGATCTGAGGTTTTCCATCAATCCCGAAATAGAAATTGACCTGTTCGACATTTTTAAGCGTGATCGTATTGTCTGGTTTTGCATTTCTCACCAACATCCAGTCATCGGCTCGTTCGACAATGGACCAATCTTTGGTTTGAGTTCGCAGCAGCAATGTATCGTGACCGCCTAAGCCATTGATGTAGGTTTTCGTGTCAGTAAACAGCTCGAACGTATCGTCGCCGCTGTTGCCCGTCATGTTGTAGAACGGCTGGCCATAGGTGGAATCGGCGCTTCCATCCGGGTTCAGGCGCAGGACCATCGGCTTCGGGGCAAACTCTCCTACGGCGCCTGCAATAATGATCTTTCCATCCGCCTGGACATTGACCGATGCCACCCTGCTACCGACCTGGAAACCGCCTGCACTTTGGCCGAAACTGCCAGTCGCGATGCCATTTTCGCCAAAGGTGGTATCAAGCCGTCCGTTAGGCAGGTAACGTAATACCAAAACATTGGTACCCGCTGTTCCGGCGACCAGTATTTTGCCGTCGCCTTGTACCGTTACACTATTGAGATAATCCGTTCCCGGGGTCGGGTCCATCTCGACAATACCACCGAAGAATGTCTTATCCAGTTCGCCGTTGACGGTGTACCGTGCAAGTTTCAACCCCTGCTCAATGACGACACCAGACGATTGCATGTTCACGACCAGTTTGCCGTCAGGCTGTTGTGCAATCGATTGAACCCTTCCGGAGCCGTCTACGCTGCCGGCCTTGCCAAACGAAAGGTCAATAGATCCATCGGGGTTATGGCGCGTGAGCGAGAAGCTATCATTGCTTGGCACCTGCATGACGATAACTTTACCGTCTGTTTGTTGAAAGAAAGTCCTGCTGCTCCAGTACGGAAGAGCAAGTTCGGGGAACAGTGACAGAGCAGTTCCATTGCTCGACGAAAAATCGTGCGGCGGGAGTTCTTTAGTGACTTTCCCATCCGCCGAAACTTCGAAATACGAAGTGACCTTTCCTGAGGTGGACGACACTGCCGGTACGATAAGTCTTCCATCCTTTGTCATGACTATGGAACTGGGATGGGACGAAGGATCGGTCGCATCTAGTTGAACAAAACCATTGTCTCCAAATCCGCGGTCTAAAACACCGTTTTTTAGGTAGCGGACTACAACATCATGGTTTAAACCGTCGTTCCTGAAAGCCTGAAAGGTTTGGTAATTTGTTCCATCTGGCAAAGTAAGCGACTTGTAACCAACCAAATATTCATTCGTGATCTTCCCGTCCGTGGAAAGCTCGAAATATGACATCCCGGTCGATGCAATAATGCTGCCGTTTTTAGTGAAAGCGAAGGTGCTTCCAGGTGCGCGAAGATCGTAGTTCGCCAGCTTGATGACACCATTGCCGTTGCTTCCAAAACTGGGGTCCAACTGACCGTTCGTATCAAAGCGGGCCACAATTATGCCAACGGAAGCCGAGCCCCCAAAAATGAGAACTTTTCCATCTGGTTGGATAAGGGACTTGCTTGCGCCGGAAGAGTCCAGACTAAATGTGGCGAAGCGTGGTTGTGTTGAAAACATTGTCATGATCTTATTTTCGCTTTATTGAAATGTGGTCTGCCACTCCGTTTGCCCCGCAATCGCGACAGAGCCTGCGCGTAAGCTGGTCGGGCTAAGGACCATTGAAGCGTTAGCCCGAACGACAGACGCCATGTCTCAAATCTCGTGAATGAACACGGCCAACCTGCAACCTTGGTGACCAAGGAAAACGACTCAAGGTAATCGAACCAAGTAACTGTCCGGTTTCCTTCTTCGTAGCAGTTTTAATAGTTGACGAAGAGTAACTAAAAATTTCCTAAATGGCAAGTCTCTGTATGCCGTCAGTACTCGATGGGACGGCTTGCCGCCTTGGTGCGGGAAATTGAAATGTGGCCTCGACAATCGGGATAGTCAGGATTCGAACTGGGGTCGCTCAACTCTCTTTTTTTATATAGTCGGTACTGACAGTAAAAAGAGAAGAACAGGAATTGGTCAGACCGGACCGTCCAATTTCATTCAAATCCGCCATCAACAGCGGTGCGGCGGGGCAATATCGCAGTTGCCATGAGCCGCCAATTGACGGACGTCAGCCCCGAATAGAAGCACCCATTTCAGATGCCGTGCGCCCTGCAATGAAACGGCAGGTCGTTTGTCTAAAGCGTTGATCGAAGCCGAGGATGCATTTGACGCGTCAAGAAGGTTATTGGCATCCGCTCAGCGTTTGCCGGTGCGCAGCAACAATAGCGCTATGCCACCTGCAACCAGTCCCCAGAAAGCCGACCCAATGCCTGCAAGCGCCACGCCCGAAGCCAGACCGTTGCCGATGGTGCCGAACCGGGCAAGCCTGGCAATCACCAGTACCAATTGCTTCGGGAAGGCTGCAAACACGGCTGTCACGGTGGCGCCGGACACGCCGACAGGCAGATAAAAGAAGCCTGCGGTCACTGCCGCGACATACCGACGATTCGGCTCCTCATGGGCTTCGCGTCCCATGCAGATTGCAGCAGTAATGGCAGCAAGATTGAGTGCAAACGCCCCAAACGGCGCGAGCATCAGGTTGACAACGCCGATCCATCCCACCACAGGCGAAATTGGCATTGCGTATCCCGAGGCACGGATGACCGCAGCGCCTGGGAGGTTCTGCGATGCCATCGTCACCACGAATAGCGGCAGGACGACGCCGACAAAAGCGGCAAGCGAAAAGCTAGGCATAATCAATTTTGGCTGCGCCAACGCCAGGCGCCGGTATTCGAAGTCCAGCTGTCCATCGAAGGCTGCGATGGAAATGCCAAGCACCAACGTGACAATCACTGCATAGGTTGGAAAAAGTCGGCGCCCGATCAGTTAAGCAATGAACATGGAGAATGCCATGGCGAACTACGTTTTCATGGCAACGAAGGCATCCAGCCCAAAGCGCAGCAGCACCCCGGCCAGCATGCCGCAGGCAAGCGGTATCGGGACGCGGTTCATCATGCGTTCGAAAAAGCCTGAGAAGCCGCGGACCGTAATCAGTGCAGCGGATAGGAGGAAGGCACCGGTTGCTTCTTTCAGCGAGATCCCGGCAGTGCCTGTAATAAGCGTTGCCGCGCCGGGAGTCGACCAAGCAGTGGCCACCGGCATTCGTACTGCAGAGACAGCAGGATGCAGGTCAGGCACATCCCCAAGCCGAGCGCGCACATCCACGAGGCGATGTCGGCAGGTCCGGCGCCGAGCGCCCGCGCACCTTGAAACACAATGACGGCTGAACTGGTAAAACCGACCAGCACGGTCACAAAACCGGCTGCGGCCGTGGCAACGGAAAAGTCCTTGTTGAATGACATGGGCGGCAGGATTGATCGGGTCAGCGGGATTGTTGCATAGATTCTCCTGCGCAATCCCACCGGCTGCCGGGCAGAGGATGCAGTAAATCGACTGTTTGATGGGAACTTCGGGGAGATTAGCACCGTCGATCGCGGGCGCAAAGGCGCAACCGGACTGTACAATATCCAACGCTACAGCATGAATGAGTAGGTGAGCGAGACGAAGCCGATGATTGCGAGAAGGGTATTTGCCACTTTGTCTTCCGGATCCACCTCAGCACCTCCCTCTGAACCCAATGCCGCGTTCGTGATCGACGGCGCAACC
>NZ_DAIUCO010000170.1:0-11781 GCF_036846085.1 Noviherbaspirillum sp.
CCTCCAGATACTGGTAGTCCCGATCCGGGGTGAAGCCGACTGTCTGGTACGCGCGGATCAGGCTGCCGAAACGGTGCGCATAGGCTGCTGCCGAGGGCATCCCTTCGGTTTCGTCGATGATCAGGCCGGAGAGATAGCCGTGCCGCTGGTACAGGCTGCGCAGCTTCTCGATCAGTTCGTCGTCGGTGTACCGGTGCGCCCGTGCGCGCAGGATGCCTTGTGCGGTGTAGAACAGTTCAGGTGGGACGATGCCCTCGAATGCGCCTTCCTTTTTGATCCACATGTCGGGGCCGTTGACCACCCGGTGCTTCTTGAGCTTGAAGGATCGGCGGTTGTAGACGTTGTTGCCGATGTACTTTTCGTTGGACAACACCTCTCGCACGGTGGCGCGCGTCCAGTCACGGCCGAGGTCGGTGCGAATGCCCTGGGTGTTGAGCCGTTCGGCGATCTCCGATTCGGTCAGGTTGTCGTCGACGAACCAACGATAGATCCGGTTGACGACGGCGACCTCTGCATCCGGCCCGGGCTGCAGGATGACGCGGTCGGTTTGCAAGCTCTTGTGCTCGCCGCGCGAGAGTTCACTCTTGACCGATCCGGACTGGTCGATCAGCACGCGACGAAGGCCATAGCCTGCGGGCCCGCCTTGCCGAAATCCCAGCTCGATCAGTCGGCATTGTCCGGCGAACACCTTGGCCGACAATTCCCGACTGTATTCACCGGCCATCGCGCGTTTGACGCCCTTGACGATGGTGGACACGGGCGAACCGTCGTTCTCGAACTGCTCGGCCACGTAGGTGACGTGGATGCCAGCGCGGCGGCAGATGTACTCGTAATAGGCGCTTTCGTCGGCATCCTGGAACCTGCCCCAACGACTGACGTCGTACACCAGCACCAACTTGAAATCGACGGCACCGGACTCCACGTCCTTGATCAATTGCTGGAGTGCCAGCCGCCCGCCGATGTTCAGACCGCTTTTGCCCTCGTCGGCGTACGTGCGGACGATCTCGATGTTGCGCCGGTCGGCGTACTCGCGGATTTTGTCGCCCTGGTTCTCCGTCGAATACTGCTGGTGCTCGGTCGACATCCGCACGTATTGCGCGGCTCGAAGCACCGGGCCCGACCCCGGTGGGTGTTGAGGAGGTTCGATCTCTTGCATAGGCCCGGTCACTCTGTGATTGGTGCTCTCGGGTCCGCCACTCCTTTCAATGGACGCGATGCCGCACCAAGGCGGCAGCGCACACGGTCGGAATCGTTGCCATGCAGAACATTCGAGAGCCTGTTTCGGGTCGAAGTTACGGGCGTGTGGCCAGTATGTCGATCAAGTCCTCTCTTGACACGTCCATCTTGCACGGACACGTCATGCAGACCGGTGTGATCTCGACGATCCAGGAATCGCCGTTTCCCCTCGGAAACGCTGGGTGTCGCGTGATGCGGTACAGGCCGGTCGGCAGGTCGCACACGTCCATCTTTGCAAGATCGACATCTGCCCCGTTGGCATCACGCAGTCGCTGCTGCTCGCGGTTGCGCTGCTCATACTCGGGCCGATCATCACGGTAGTTGCGCCAATAGTCCTGATGGCGCTGCGACCACGCCTGCTGGGCGGCGCGCTGGTTGATCCGGTAGTCTGGATCGGACTGGAGCTTGGACCGTTGCCACTGGCGCTTACGGGCGCGCTGGCAGTCAGGTGCAGAGCAGTAGGCTTGGTCGGGAACTTGAGGGCGGGGCACGAAGTGCAAGCCGCAGCAAGCGCAGTGCTTGGTCGTCATTGGTGGGCTCCATACAAAATTCGTATGGAAACCCGCGAGCAGATTGGCTATTTCTGATCGCCCACCTTATCCGGCAAATCTCCTGTCAGCCAGCCAGGCCACGAAGGTGGCCAGTTTCAGCGCACGCTGCAGGGGAGTCCTGGACATGTGCGTGGACGCGATCACGCGAAACGCAGGAATGCCGCGATCAGGCCCAGGAAAATGACGCCTTGCACTTGGGGACTCTGGGGCGTTTCACCCAACAGCCATGTAGCGTAGGTTTCGCAATTGCGGTCCAGCAGTCGGTAGGGGCCCCGGTGCTGCAGCGATAGGGTGAGCCGCTGCATGATTTGCGCCCGCTGCTCGGGTGCGGCGCGTCGGATTTCTTTGATGGGCCGACCTTGTGCGAACTCCGCGAAGGTCACGACGTGTTCGCCGTCCGAGGTCAGGTGCGCGACGTTACCGTCGGGCAGTTGAACGCCCCAGTGTTCCCCCAGGCCAGTCAGCTTGGGTCGAGAAACGATTCTGATCGGATGGATGTTGAAGAACAAGAGAGCCTCCTGATGTCGTCGTCTGCATTGACGCAGCGCCCCGGCCGACGCCCGCGCAGGGCGGGCATCGGGGGCAACAACGATTACTTGCCTTTTGACTTGCTGGGACTGGCCTTTTGGGTCAGTGCCGATGCCGCCACGGATTTGACGGATGCAGGTGTACGTGGATTGCTCAACAACTTGGCGGCTGTCGATGCCACGCGGGCGGAGGTCTGTTCGTTCGTAGGTTTCTTGGAGGACATGGGATTTTCCTTATCAGTTCGCGGAAAGAGGGAAAGACGGGAGTCAGGTCCTGCTGACTCCCGCCCGGGATGGATCAGGCAAACAATTGCATCTGACCCGGATGCGAGCGCCAGTGCTGACACACAGCCTCCCGGCGTCCGAACCGGAACCGGGTGTATGCGCGCACGAAGACGCTCTTCCATCGGTGGTAGGCCATGGCCAACTCCTCATGAAAGTTGAGGGGGTTTGGGCTTGCCAGCACACCGCGAACTGGTAAAATCCGCTGTCCGTTCAAGACATGATGTGCATGGGTGGTTTGGTAGCCCCCTATTCACCTCACCAAAGGCTCTGGAGTGTTGGTAGCACTTCAGGGCCTTTTTCTTTGGTGTTGGCGGCTGGGCACTGGCCCAACTGCGGCAACACCGTGATGTCTGCCGGCACGGGCACTGACTCGATAGCGAGTTCGATTCCGTACTGGCAAGTGGATTCTATGATAATCCCGAAAAAGGATCAATGCAAATGGTCGATTCCCTTTTTGGGACTTTTGTTCATTGATCCAGTAGCTGACTGACCTGTCCCGTCTTGCCGATGAGGTGCGAGAGCAGGCGGAAGTTCTTCTCTTCGTGGCGCAGACGTCCTGCCACGATGGCCGGATGCACGCCGATCTCATCGGCGAAAGCAATGGCGTCTTCGGACAGAAGCGTTGTCCGCACTTTGGCCGTACGCCAGCTCTTTTCAGGGATCAATGCTTCCCCGGCCATGGCATCGGCTTCCGCTTCGACCTTTTGGGGATTGCTGCGATCCAAGTCGTCGATGAACACCGGTGCCTCGGCTGTCAGATGCTTGGCAACGTGCGCCAACTCGTGGAGCAAGGCAAACCAGAAGTTGTCGAATCGGTCATGTCGCAACGTCAGGGCGACGATCGGTCGATCGTTATCGAGCATTGCTGCGCCATCGAGGAACGTGCGTTTGAAGTGCTTTTCGATGACGAGCGTGATGCCGTGGCGCGCAAGGTACTCGCGCGCAAGTTTTGGCCCCTCATCGAATGTGGACAGCTTGGCCAGCTCACGCATCCAGGCCGGTGTGATGGTTCCGTGCTTGTACTCTCTGACGGCGTTGACGGCTCGCGCTTGTCGCAAGACGCACATACGCCAAGCCAAGAGGGCCATCTCATCGGCTTGGCGATCCCCGCGCTGATGCATCGGAGCGCGCAGAAAAGCCGGACTGACTTGCTTGGGCAGCAGGTCTTGCATGAATTTTCTGACCAGATCTTCGGCGTATTCTTTGAGACGCTGTGCATTCCCTTCGAAATCCCCGAAGCAGCCTCGCTCCAGCATTTCCTTGAGTGGGAACCGTGTGAAGTCCATCTCCGGCTCCTGATCGACGACCGAACTGTCCGTTTCGACGTCTTCGATCAGGATGTCTGCGGGGATGCCCAAGCCCTGGTTGAGTCGGCGGATCATGGGCAGGGACAGTGGGCGCTTGCGCGACAGCACCTCCGAGACCTTGGAGATCGAGCCGATGTAAGGGATCAGATCCTTGCGGGAGAGCTGCATCTGATCCATGCGGAAAAGAATCGACTCGATCGGGTCGGCCTTGACCGGGGGAACGGTTTGGCGTTCGAAGTCCTGGATGACCAAGGCCAGCAGCTCGAGCTCGTTTTCTTCTTTAGAGTTGGCCTTGGGGTCGAGCGACATGAGCGCAGACAAGCGCGCCATCGCTGCTTCGTAGTCTTCCGCACTCTTGATGATCTTCACATTCATCGCCATCTCCACCTGTCGTTTGCTTGCCTTACACACGTCTGCCTAGAACTTTTTCTTGTCGTACTCGGCATGTGTCCCGACCCACTCCACCACCACCAGTCCGTTCTGATATCGGACCTTGACCACAAGCCGATATGAGTTGCCCTTGATGTCAAAGATGACTCTGTTGTCGGCCAAGAAATCCGCGCTTCTGTATCTGCGCTTGATGTCATGCGACGTTTTCCAGTTCTCACGCTCGACATCCGTCTGCCACGCGTCCAGTGGCCCACGCGAGGCTGCATGATCTTTTTTGAACGCCTCGAGGATGGGCAAACCCAGAATTCGCATGTAGGGACGATGTGTTCATGGTCAGGCTTGCATTGTATTTCCCAAAAAGGGAAATGTCAATGACTGACCTCGATGAAGCGAGGGAAGTCGGTGCAAACCAGCGACCGGCGGACAGTCACCAGGGGGCATGTTCGAGAGGTTGGCAGGAAGCTCGTGAGCCCGACATGCCGCTGCTCGACATCACGTAGTTGCTTGATGGCGGGGTAATTGGGCCAAATCGTCGAATCCACGCCCTCAAGACCCATGCAGTACTATCTGGTTCCGAAAGCGGACGCGGGTTCAGTTCCGTGTTCCGCCACCATATTTATAAATTGTTGTTTCTAAAGGGATTTTTAGGGTACTGTTACAGAGACACTGCGGGGAGACACCAAGGGGCACACTCGGAGCCCTCGAATGCTGTCCTCGTCGTACCTTCAAAAATCCCGCAACGGCGTCTATTTCGCGCGGTTTGTCATCCCCGCGCCCCAAAGAAGTCCTACCGAGAGTAGGGACTTCAAGCTATCCACAGGCACCAAAGACCCACGTCACGCCAAGAGTGCGGCGCGCTATCTGCGTGTCTTGTTCGATAGCTACTTGATGGAAAATGCAACGGTCACGCGCACCAGCGCGATTGCATACCTTCAAGCACGCATGAAAAAGCCAACAACACCGCCCATGCCCTTCGGCGTGAAGATAAAAGGGCAGGGTTTTGATATCGAGTTGACCGACCTTGGCCCGGAAGATGTGGGCAACATGGATGACTTGATTGAGGGAGTCATGAATGGCGTGGCTCGTACGTCTTTGTCAACCGTGGCACTGTGGGACAGACCTGCCGAGTCAGCGCCAGCACCCCCACCAGTCCAAGAAGTTCATGCCCCTGCCATCAACGAGCCAGGACGCCTATCACCCGCTGCGTCAAAGACCGTTGGGCGGCTGGTCAAAGAATATTTGAAGTACGAGGAAGAGCGAGCAACCGAGAAGGAGATCGGCGTCAAGAAGGTTCCCCAAGTTCGTACACGCCTCAAACCCTTCATTGACCGTTTCAGCGCCCGGCATGTGGGCACCCTCACGCCCTTGGACTTGGAGCAGTACCGCAAAGACCTTGCGTACTACCCCAAGAACATCGACAAGTTGCCCGCTGCTGCCGGGCATCCATTCGATACGCTCATTAAACGGGTACGTGCCAAAACCCTGTTGGGGCGAGATGGCCAACCAGCCCAAACCATCACGCAAAACACCTTGGATGGTTATTTGACCGTGGCGGCAAACTTCCTTGAGTTCTGCAAGCGTCAATACGCTGTCAACCCCTCGTTGCTGGATGGCTTCAAGGTCAAAACGACCCAAGCCCGGAAGGGGGTGACACGCCGCGCCTTCAATCAAAAAGAGCTTCAACAAATCTTTGGCTCGGACTATTATCGGGACGGGATTTACAACCGAAGCTATCAATATTGGATTATCCATCTGGCTGCATTCACGGGTGCCCGAGTCAATGAACTGTCGCAACTGACGACCAGTGATATCAAGCAAGACGATGAAGGGCTTTGGTATTTCAATATCACTGCAACCGAAGATGATGGAAAGACGGTCAAGAACGAAGAGAGCCGCAGAATTATCCCAGTCCATCAGAAACTGATTGAACTGGGTTTTATCGAATACGTGGAGACCAAGAGGGCAGCGGTCGAAGAAGCTGGAACCCCCATCAACCTTTTCGACCTGAATAAGGCGAAGGCTGATGGCTATGGAAAGGCTGCCAGTCAGTGGTTCAACACAAAATATCTTCGGGATTATTTGAAGGTCGATGATAGGAATGTGGTGTTTCATTCCTTCCGTCATCGCTTCATCAGTTCCCTGGCCCAAGCCATCTTGGACGCCTCTGGTTTATCGGAAGAGACGGCCAATAAAGAACGAATCCCCGAGGCTTTGATTCTCCGTCGTCTGGCGGGTCATTCTGTGGCCCACTCAATGACCGCAGGCCGGGGACAATTTGACGTTCACACCGACACCTATACGGGTGCCTTTTCTATCAAAAGCATGAAGCGGGTGATTGATAGGTTGGACTATCCGGGGGTAGAGTTTTTTAAGTATCAAGTCCCCGATGATGGTGTGAAGAAGCGGATGAGTGGAAAGTTAAGCTAATGAGGTTTTGCTAAATGAGTAAGGTTGTTGAAACTGATGTTTCTCATGATGAGGGTGGGAAGCCCATTTACATGGCACGCATTGATGGTGAGGATTGGATATTTTTCTCTAGTTATTCTGATTTTGTTCAGCACTTGAATGTACTTGAACATCTCGGTTATATTGTCCAGAAGGGGAGTCGTGAGGTGGCACATGACAGGCTTCTGAAAGTTCATCCACAAAAGGTTTTTGACTTTCCCCCTTCTTGATTCGAATGATTGACCATGGTGGCAAATATTCCGCGAGTTCGGTAGGTATTTGTACTAAATGTAGCTTCTTTTCTAAAATAGAAATGTAGTGATATCCATTTCCTGGGGGCTCATTTTTCGGATTGTGCAAGACTTCGAATTCAATAATTTCACTCATTTGATTTCTCCCTGTTGAATGGTTTTTGCCTGGGTTGAAATACTGGCATCCTCAAAAGCCCTTGGCTTGTCTTTCTGACCCATTGCCCAAGCCTGCTTTAATACCTCATATGCCCTTGGGTCGGTCGCCGCTAATTTGAGCAGCGCACCGCCAAGGGCATATTTTCTGGCGTCAGCATTTTTTCTTGCAGTCTCAGACACCTTGGCGATAATTGCAGCCTTCTCCGCTTCGAGCTGGCTTAGTTTCTTTTTCATGGCATTTATACTTGTCATGGTATATTTCTCCTTTTGCCCTTTTAAATTAACATTTTCTTTTTGATTCTGCTAATATATATTGGGTGACAGAGCAGAATATATTATTTAGGCATACCCCCATAAAAGCCCCCTGCAAGGGCTCACCTATGCAATTCCTGCGGAATTGCGTTCGCCATGGGCTGCGCCCCTGGACCCCAGCGCGTTGCGCCCTTTTTGGGAGGGGTTATGTCTAATCTTGCCACTTGGTTTAATCCCTCTCTCCAAGTCATGCAGCGGGCTAAGGGCCGCAGTGCTGTCGCTGCTGCCGCTTATCGTTCCTGCACCTTCTTGCATGACGAGAGGGTAGATATACAGCATGACTACCGTAAAAAAGGCGGTCATGTTTCCACCGAGCTATTCGGCGTGGAAGGTCTAAAACTAGGGATGGGTGATATTGGTACTCTATGGAATGCCGCCGAGAAGGCAGAGAATCGGAAAAACTCAGCAGTCGCACGCGAACTAATGGTTCCTCTACCTCACGAATGGACGGATGAACAGCGCCGTCTTTGTGTTCGTGGTTTATCTGAAATGCTGGTATCTCGCTATGGTGTAGCCGTGATGGCATCTATCCATAGACCTTCTGAGGGAGATAACGACCATGTGCATATCATGTTCACGACAAGGGAGGTGGATGCCCAAATGAATTTTGGGAAGAAGACCCGCATTCTGGATGATATGAAAACTGGGGAAGTCTCAAAACTTCGGGAAGAAGTTTGCCGGGTCGTTAATGAGCATGCCAAGGCCAATGGTTCAGACTGGTATGTCTACGCAGGGAAGTTTTCAGACGTGGATGCCTCTCATATTCCAACCAAGCATATCCCCATAAACTCCACTCAGGAATTTAGAGAGTTGATGGAAGTTGAGAACAAGGAAATTATTGAAGCCCGCACCGAGTTAAAGCGAATAATGACTGAGTCGCAAGAGGTGACCAGTCAACTAAATTTGGCTTTGGAGGCAATTGCTACCGAAGCGAAAAAAGAACCCATAGCGCCAATCATTGAACCAGTAGTTCCATCGACTGAGGTTATCAATGGAGTTCCTGAATGGGTGGCGACTTCATCCCCGTTCTCTGAACCTGCCCCACCAAAACCAAGCCCTAAAAAAATACAAGATGTGAAGGCTGATGCCAGCCCTTCACCGCTATCCATCTCGCTAGATTACAGACATGCTTATCAAGAGGTGAGGAAGGCATATACCAAGCGCAACGAGGTAAGGGATATTGCGAGAGCTTGGATTGAAGAACTGAAAGAACTCGAAGGTAACCCGCCAAGTCCTGGCGCTCGTATTTTTTCAAAGGTAGTGAAAGGGCTTGGGCTTAGAGACACCGTAAGTATCTATGAAGAAAAAATTGCCAAGGCGCATGAGCAATTAGCAAGGTGCAAAAAACACGATGAGCGTTTGACGGGAATCATCAATGACCCGGAACGCAAAAGAAAATACCTTGAGTGGCAGCAATGGCCGGAGCACCGGATTCGGGTTGCTGACTATGAGGCGACATTACCTGATGCTCCCCGTAGAAACCCTAATCCTTTGGCTAATAGTAAAAAATACCCATCTCCTACTTCGCCTCACCCCGCGCCATCAAATTCTGAACCTTGGAATGATGTTGCAAATAAACAACAAATTGATTATTCGGATAGTCCATATTACATAGCGGATGAACCTAAGTAGTTTTGATATCAAACCCCACTACTTGGGAAGAATAGGAGTACTTCGACAAAAGTATCACACTGATATCAATTGTTTGTTTTGATGGCGTTCTTGATTAGCTTAAAAAGTTTTGCTATTTTGGTTAAACAAGGATTTGAACTATGAAAAATGCAACTAAACGCCGTAAGCAAGCGATGCGAGAAGCAACCTCTAATGTGGCCTTTAATATCAAATTGGCAAAAATTCAACAGGAGTTGGATGAGGAAAATATGAAGGAAATGGATAGGATGGCCGATGCTTTGGGGATTGAAAGCTGCTCAGACTATGTGAATAGAAAAATGGAAGAAGATAGGCGCAATGGTTTATGTGCCTGTCATAGAAAGAATTAAAAAAGGCCGGTTTATACCGGCCTTTTGCTTTTAACTTGCTTTTTGTTTGATGAATTGTTATCTTGATTGGGCAAAGAAAAAGCCCCGCATAGGGCGGAGCTTTTATATCGCATTTCTTTTCGACGGGCTGCGATATCGGACACCTAATCATGATACTAATTAATCATCAATTGTCAAGTAAACAGGTCGGCATGAAAGCCGACAATGTCAAATAAGCATTCAGCAACGCTTAAAAGCCCCAACCGGGAATATATACGTGTGACCATGGCATCACGCCTTATGGCAGGCTTTTACGACCAAAACAAGCGCAATCTCAAAGGCTCATCCGTTATAGGCTGTGGAAGGTGGAAAGCCTACGGGCGAGATTCGACCACCGCAGAAATAACGGTTGACGGTGACGGCGCCCGGTTTGATGGTCATTTCATATGTGGGAATGTATGGACTTGTGACCGGTGCGCCCGTGCTCGTGTGTCTCAATCACGTTCATGGATACGTGCAGCCTTTATTCCATCCTTGGAATTGCATCAATTAAGCGCCGCCATGATGACTTTTACCATGGCGCACACTTATGAAGGCGATTGGACTGAATCCATTGATAGACTGCATGATGCCTATAAGCTTTTTGATAAAAATATGTCGCGCCACTATAAGGCCATCGGTAGTATGGGCAAACTCAAAAGCTTGGAAGCCCCCGTAGGAAAAAATGGTATTCATGGACATTTCCATGTGCTTTTAACCTACGGAGCAGAGATAGATATGTCATCCTTCGAGGCGGTAGCCCGTAAGGAATGGGATAAAGCCGTTAAAAAGGTAGGCGGTCAATGTAATGAGCATGGCTTCGACCTTAAATTAAACGCGGCAGCAGACTATTTGGCAAAGCACGACCTAGCGCATGAAATGTCTAGCCATGACACTAAGGCAGCCAGGGAAAAGGGTTCATCCCTATCGCAGCTATTAGACCGTTCAGCACGCGGAGATAAGAAAGCTTCCGCCGAATGGCTCAGAGCTATTGAAGCCCTGCAAGGCCGTAGGCGTTTCCACGCTGGTGATATCGCCTTTAAATTGGGTATTCCCACGTGTTCGGAATGGGAGGATGAAGAGCATCAAACCGAGCTTATGGAGCACAACGCCAACGCCCCCGAGCCCGTCAAAATCACTTATCCGCTACGTGACCACCTGAGAGCAACCTCCATTGACCATCCAAGGTTTGGATTGGCTCTTATATTGCGTGCAGCAAGGGGCGGAGACGCTGAGAAGGTATGGTCTATGATCAGGAAGCTCTGCGACGAGTACGACGCATTTAGACGAGCACAAGCTATAACCCCAGAACAGCAGATAGAAGAAAGACTATTTTCCGAGGTAGGTAAAGATATTAATTTTGATTTTTGAGAAAGTTAAAGTTTTGCTGGCTTGAAAAGTTTTTGACAAAGAATGTTACATGATGCACAATCAGCTCCTTTCTAGGCAAAGAGAGATTTAATTTATATGCCAATGCTTGTTTGGATAGCAATTTTTACCTTTGCTGGGTATGTAATGCATTCTGTTGGGGGTGGTTGGCTTGTATATTTGATAGTAATTTGTCTTGTTTTGGCTTGCATTTGGCTTTTGAGAGAAAAATGCAAATCATGCGGTTCGAGATTAGGTTTTAAATGGCGCTATGCCCGCGTAGACGGTGGACCGGATAGGCGATATGGAAATAATTCAATGCATTGCATTAGCTGCGGCGCTGAGAAAAAATGAGATATTGACTGTTTTCGGAATTGAACCCGCGTCCGCAACTGGGCACTCGCGTAGACGATTGACAGGGGAGACACCAAGGGCGACACTTTGGGGGCACACTGTCAACCTCCCTTGGAGTCCTAAACGTAGTGGAGTTTTGTTACCGTGCTCTAAGTCACTGAAAACAAAGGTTTTTTGGTAGGGGAGGCACTTGCTTAGTGTCTAAATTTGGCTCCCGCCAGCTCCACCACCATAACGTCCAAGGGCGTTCACTGAAGTCTGTGGCGTTAGGCATAAAGTGGCCACTTGGTCACTTTATGCTTGATTTCCCGATTGGCCAGTTTTTGCTTTATTGCGCCTTTGTGATAGCGAAAAGCCCGCGAGCAACAGCTCGCGGGCTTTTTTTTGGATGATGGGGCGATGGACGTGCGTTTTGCTGTCGCGCGCTAGGCGTTCGACGGCACGAAGAGCATGTGTCTGTGTCGCCCTGCAGCTAATTTCGACTGGTCTCCAGCCTCTTTTGTCGCCCAGCAGCTATTTTGTGGCCGTTTTTGTCGCCCAGTAGCTATGTTGCGCCGCAGGCACTTGCGTCTGCAAACCTG
>NZ_DAIUCO010000171.1:0-11780 GCF_036846085.1 Noviherbaspirillum sp.
TAGGTCATCGGCAGGAGGCCGCGCGGTTCCTGGCTTCGTTGCACGTATTCGATCCAGTCCAGCCGGCGCTCGTCGCCGACGAAGCCGCGCTCCCGCAGTTGCACGAACTTCGGCTGGTACTCCTGCGCATCCTGCTTCTCGGTGCTGGCCTGCTGGAATTTGTCGAATGCCTGGTTGCGCACCTGCTGGGCGTCGGTCTTCATCTGCTGATGGCGCTGGTTGACGTATGCCGTTCCTCCCGCCAGCAACACCGCTAGCGCGGCGCTGGCGCCGAAGACAATGCTGGCCTTGCGGATGAACGGGAAATCGTCCTTGAGGAATGAAGGCTCGTCGACGACGTTCTTGCCGCCGGACGCGTCCTGCTTCGGGGAGGGAGCGTTCTGGGCCATGATCAGGGCTTCCACACGAGTTTCAGGGCAAATTCCGCCCTTACGGTGGCATCGCTGCTGCCTGCCTGCCCCTGCAAGGTGCTGGCAGGGCTGGTATCCAGCGGCGCACGGCTGATCGCCACCTGCAATTGCTTGTTCTTGCCCAGCTCGGCGGCGAGTTGCTGCACATGACCGAGCGCAGCCCGGTAGTCATTGTTGAACGGGGTGACCTCGCCTTCCAGTATCACCGCCTGCTGCGGAGGCCTGGGAATGCCGAGCATTGCCGCCGGTGGCTGCGCATCGGTTGCAACGGCGCCGGGATCGGCGGGCGCGTCACCTTCCTTTGCCTGCCAGTGCAGCCGGTTCAGCTGGAGTTGCGGCACGCTGTCAAAGGCCTTGCCGATGATGCGCAGCAGCGGCGCCGGCTCGGGTGCATTGCGCGCCAGCATGCGGTTGATGTCCACCGCGAGCTTCATGTCGTTCGCGTTGGCGACGATGGCCGGCATGCTGCTGATCAGCGCCTGGTACCGCGCGTCCGACGAACGGGTTTCCGCTTCCAGACGGCGGATTTCCTGCGACGCCTCGTAGGCATCCCAGCTGCTGGCGCTCGCCGACAGCACGCCGCCGGCAAGTGCCGCGGCGCTCAATGTGTAGAGTGCGATGCGCGCCTGCCACAGCCGGTAAAACCGGCTGGACTCCGGCAGCGCGTAATGGCCGGCAGGTGCTTTCTGCGCAAGCAGCGACAGGAACAGCGGCTCGCAGAAACGCGGCGCTTCGCCAAACTTCAGGCGAAGCCGGCCGGCCGCTTCCTCCGGATCGACGAAGTGATACCAGGCGTCCTGCGTATCTTCGCAGCGCTGCCGCAGCTCGGCGACATTGTCGGCGGCGGTAACGATGATGATGTCGATGCGCTCGCCGCGCGCAAGCTGCCGGGTGCTGGCGAGGAACTGGCGCGTCTTGGTGGTTTCGTTCACCACCACGTCGGTGAAGCTGTCGAAGCTGAATTCCGCCAGCGGCGTCAGCCGGCTGAAGCGCAGCCGCCCATCATGGAAGTAGCTCTGCCGCAATCCGCCGGCCTGGTGGGTCAGCAGCAGTACCGGACCGTCCCCGGCGTCCAGCCTGTCGAACAGCAGCGGGCTGAGCAGCGCGAACGAGTAAATGCCGGCCAGCGGCACCTTGTGCCGGAGCAGCGCATGCAGCCATGGCTTGGGCAGTTCGACATTCGTGATGGCGCTGAAGAGGAAGCGGTCGTCCTTGCGGCCTTCTTTCTCGCGTCCCTGGAAACTGGCGTGGGTATAGGGCGTTTCGCGGTAGAGCTGGCCCAGCTTGCGCTGGAGGAAGGTGCGGCGCGCCTTGCCCATGACATGCGGAATGGCGTCGCGCTGGAAATCCTCTTCAATCAGGTCTGTCAGCAGGCTGGCCGGAAGATTGTCTGCATCGGCAAGAAAATCCGAAAACATCCGCCAGCCGCGCTCGTCGTTCTCGAACGCCGCCTCTTCGGACAACGCCTTGCCGTCCCACATGAAGGAGGTCAGCCGGATATTCGTCAGGTAGAGAAGTCTCTTGCGCACGGTTCAGACCTTCACCTTGCTGATCGTGTCGTAGATCGGACCGAGCACCGACAGCATGATCCATCCGAGGATCAGGCCGAGGATCACGGTCATCACCGGTTCGATCAGCGACTGCACCTTCTCGATCATTTCCTTGATCTCGCGGTTGTAGAAATAGCTGACGTTGCGCAGCGCCGTATCCATCGAGCCGGTGGCCTCGCCGACCTTGAGCATGCGAATCACCAGCGGCGGAAATATCTCGATGCTCTGGAAGGCGGCGGTGACGCCCTGGCCGTCGGAGATTGCCTGCCGCGCCCGGCGCAAGCCATTCGCGACCACTTCATTGGCGACGATCTCCTCGCACAGGCGGATGCAGTCGAGGATGGTGATGCCGGACGCATACAGCAGCGCGAAGAACGTGGCGAAGCGCGCCAGGATGATCTTGTAAAGGATGGGGCCGATGAGCGGAATGCGCAGCTTGTACCCGGCCGCCTTGTAGCGGGCCTCCGCACTGTTGTGCAGCAGCAGCTTGATGCCGATGAAAATCAGCACGGGTGTCGCCAGCACCGCATACCAGTAGTTGATGAACACGTTCGACACGAAGATCAGCGCCCTGGTGTGGAACGGCAAATCCTGCCCCATGCTCTTGATGAAGCCGGTGAGCTGCGGCACCAGGAAGATCATCAGGAAGATCGTCACGCCAAGCACGATGGTGCCGACGAATGCGGGATACATCAGCACTTTCCTGGTCTGCGACGCCAGTTCATCCTGCCATTTCAAGTTGTCGGCGAGGTTCTTGAACACCTCGGTGATTTCCGCGCTCTGTTCGCCGGCCGCCACCAGGCTGGTGAAGGTCTTGTCGAAAATATGCGGATGCCGGTTCATCGCCTCGGAAAGTTGCGCGCCGCCCTCGATGTTTTCGATCAGGTCAGCGACCACGCCGCGAAAGCGCGGGTTGTCCATGCTGTCGCGCAGATCCGCCAGGCCTTCCAGCATCGGCACGCCGGCGCCGGACAGCTGTTCCATGTAAAAGCAGAAGTTGATCAGGTCCTTGCGGCTGACCTTGCCGCGCCGCTGGCGGAAGGCCTTCTGCCCCTGGAGCTTGCAGTCGATGAGATCGAGTTCCATGCGCTTGAGGCGCAATTCCAGGTCCGGCAGGTTGGCCGCCTCCATGCTGCCGCGCACCATCTTGCCGGCGGCATTCATCGACTGGTAGGCGTAGCGTGCCATCAGCCCAGCCTGTCGGTCAGGTCGACCACGCGCGACACCTCGTCCAGAGAGGTCGAGCCTTCGAGCACCCGGCGCACGCCGTCTTCCACGAGCGGGCGGAAACCGTTCGCCAATGCGGCGCTCTTCAGTTCGCGCGGCGTGGCGCGGCGGGCGATCAGGTCATCCATGTCGCCGTTCATCTTGAGCAGCTCCATGATCGACAGGCGGCCCTTGTAACCCTGGTGGTCGCAATGCGGGCAACCGACGGCGCGGTACACCGTGGCCGGTGGCTGGTCGTCCTTCAGGCCCAGCAGGCGCCGCTCGACTTCGTCGGCTTCGTGCGGGTCCCTGCACTTCAGGCACAGCCGGCGCACCAGGCGCTGGGCGATGATGCCGATGATGTTGCCGGACATGATGTCGGGCAGGATGCCGATGTCCAGCAGGCGGGGGATGGCGCCGATGGCGGAATTGGTATGCAGGGTCGAATAGACCTGGTGGCCGGTCATCGCGGCGCTGAACGCCATCTCGGCGGTTTCCTTGTCGCGAATCTCGCCGACGAGGATGACGTCCGGGTCCTGCCGCATCATCGAGCGGATGCCGCTGGCGAATCCCATCTTAGCCGACTCGTTGACGGATGTCTGGCGGATCATCGGCATCGGGTATTCGACCGGGTCTTCCAGCGTCATGATGTTGACGCTTTCGGTGTTGATGTGGTTCAGCACCGAATACAGGGTGGTGGTCTTGCCGCTGCCGGTCGGACCGGTCACGAGGATGATGCCTTCGGGCCGGGCGATCATCAGCTTCAGCAGCATCAGTTCGTTGTCCTGCAGTCCGAGGCCGTCGAGCGGGACAATGCCTTTCTGGCGATCGAGGATACGCAGCACGACGTTTTCGCCATGCGTGGTGGGCTGCGCCGAGGCGCGGAAATCGATCTGGCGGCCGGAGAAGCTGATGGAGATACGGCCGTCCTGCGGCGCGCGGGTCTCGGCGATGTTCATGTTGCTCATCACCTTCAGCCGCACCGCCATCGCCGGCCAGTAGGTTTTGTGCAGGCTGCGGATCTGGCGCAGGATGCCGTCGATCCGGTAGCGGATGCGCAGGAAGAACTCCTCCGGTTCGAAGTGGATGTCGGAGGCGTTGCGCTGCACCGCGTCGGCCAGCAGCGCATCCATCAGGCGCACCATCGGCTGGCTGTACTCGTCCGAGGTCGACTGGTAACTTTGCAGGTTGATCTCGCCGGTTTCGATCTCCTGCAGGATGCCGTCGATCGACAGTTCGAAACCGTAATACTGGTCGATCGCCCGTGTAATTTCCGAATCGCCGGCCAGCATCGGCTTGACGCCGATATCCTTGCCGAGCATCGCGCTGATCTGGTCCAGCGCCACGATGTTGCTGGTATCGGCCATTGCCAGCATCAGCGTGCGCTGCTGCTTGTCGTACACCATCGGGAAAACCCGATAGCGCTTGGCGACTTCCTTGGAAATCAGCTTGATCGCGGCGGCGTCGACGACGATGTTGTTGAGGTCGGTGCTTTGCTGGTTAAGGTTTTCGCTCAACGCCTCGCGGACGATCGCCTCGGTCACGAAGCCGAGCTGGGTCAGCAGCTTGCCGAGCGGGATGCCGCTGCGCTTCTGCTCGGTCAGCGCGATGCGCAACTGGTCCTCGGTGATGACGCCCTTCTGGATCAGCAGGGTGCCCAGGGGCAGCTTTGGTTTCTCTGCCATGGCGGGGTCAGGAACGGCTGGGCTTCATGGTTATTGGTCCGCGGCGATACGCAGTTCGGCGATCCGGCCCTGGACCGACGCCGGGCTGAAGTTGCCCTGGCTTGCCGAATGGAGCGCCAGCGCGCGCTGGTAGTAATCGAGCGCCAGCTTGCCCTGGTTCAGGCGGTCGAGGCTGACGGCCAGGTTGAATGCGTAGTCGGGGTTGTTCGGCGCGGTCGTGTAGGCGCGGAAATAGGTCTGCTGTGCATCCGGCCAGCGGGATTGCTGCGCATACAGGTTGCCGAGCGCGAACAGCGCCGCCCCGGACTGCGGATTCTGGGCCAGCACTTTTTTCAGGCGGCTCTCGTTTTGGTTGGGGTCGCCCTGGTTCAGGCTGACCAGCCCGGCGATCGCTTCGCCGTCCGAAGGGTCCGCATCGAGGAGCCGCACGTAATGGGACGCGGCCTGTTCCGGCTGCTGGCGCTTGACGGCGATGGCCGCAAGACCGAGCAGGGCGTCGCGATTGTTCGGCTCCCGCTGGACCACCCGTTCATATTGCTGCTGCGCCGAACCGAGTTCGCCGGCGATGAACGCCTGGTAGGCCTGGTTCAAGCCGGGATTGGCCGTGCTCACCCTGGTGCCGGGTTTGAATTGGATCAGCGCCTGCTCGACCGCGCCATCGTCCGCCGGCGCGCGCTTTTCCTTTGCCGCCGGATTGGCCGGTACAGGCGTTGTAACCGGCGTGGCAGGGGAAGCGGACGCAGGTGACGCGGGGAGGACGGCGGCCGGTACCCTGGCATCGCTGCGGACCTCGCTGGTCTTCGGTGCGACAGCCTGAGAGGACGGCGCGATGGCAGGCGGCTGCTGCATGGGCGAGGTCGGCTGCTCAGCCTGCACCACCGTGGCGACTGCGGCCACCGGCGCGGCAGCTTCGGCGGTTTGGCCAGCCGCCGGCGCAACGGTATTTTCAGCCGGCGGCGCGGCGGCGGGCGCCGGGCTGGCCGTGAGGGCGGGATACTGGTTCACGCCGGTCCCGGACAGCTGCATATAGTAATAGGTGAATACACCGCCGAACAGGCCGACAGTCACCAGTCCCAGTCCTGCCAGGGTACCGGTGCGCCGCTTCTTCTCCGTCTTTTTGGAAGAGAAAACGGCCTTTGCCTGTTGCTGGGCCAGCAACACCTTCTTGCTGTCTTCGAGGGCCTGCTGCCGATCCGCGGCTTCCTGCTGCGTGACCCGGTTGGTGGGACTCCTCGCAGGCTGCGCCGGCTCGGTCTTTGCGGCGGGGGTAGAGACAAGGGCGTCGTTCTGCGTCGCAGTGGCCTCATGAGCGTCGTGCGCAGGCTGATCCATGCCTTGCGCCGCGGCGGGAGCCTCGTGCGTCGGGAACCCGGCGGACGGCGGTACGATCGGCGTTAATGCGGGTTCCGGCGCCAATCCGGCGGGAGTGACAACCGGTGCGAGGACGATGGCGGATGCCGGCGCGGCTTCCGCCTGCTGGTACTGCGGCAGCGGCGCCTCCATCGGAAACAGCGACATTTCGGACAGCTTCTCCGCGGCTACCGGTTCCGCAACCGGCAGCGGGTCGCGCGGCACGTCCTGCTTCTGCTTCGCGTGCTCCGCCTTCTTCAGTGCCTGCATCAACAAGCTCATCAGCCGGCTCCGTTTGCCGCGGGCGGCGCAATCGAGGGCACGGGTGCCGGTGTTCCGTAGGGCGGGTTGTTCAGCGGCCGGTCGCGGTTCGGCAGGTAGTCGCGGAATTCACGGTAGTCCCCGTTCAGGCTGGCGTCCTTCACCACGACGGGACGCATGAAGATCACCAGTTCGGTCTTGCTCGAATTCTCGTTCCGGTAAGCCAGCACATCGCTCAACAGCGGCACATTGTTCACACCGGGAATAGCATCCTTGGCGTTGTTGATTGAATCCTGCATCAGTCCGCCCATGACCGCGATCTGGCCGCTCGATACCTTCAGCACGGACTCCATCTCCCGCGTCTGGATCACCGGAACGTTGCTGACGACCGGTGTCGATGCGCTGGACAGCGCCGGGTTCGGGTCCTGCACATAGCCGATGATGCGCGAGATGGTCGGGCGCACGTTGAGCGTCACCTCGTCGCTGTCGGCGATCTGCGGCGTCACGCTCATCACGAAACCCACCGGCACCGTATGCACTTCGGAGGTGTAGGTGGTCAGCGGCGCGATGCCGACCTGCCCCGAAGTGGTGACCGAGCTGAAAGTGAAATAGACACGGTTGTCGACTACCTTCAGCAACGCGGTCTGGTTGTTGAGCACGCTGATCTTGGGGCTCGATAGCACCTTCACCTTGCCGAACGATTCCAGCAGCTGAATGGTGGCGGCGATGTTGCCGAGTCCGGACGTGGGATTGGCGTAGCGCAGGGTCAGCAGGCCGGGCGTGGTGCCGGTGATGACGCCGGACGGCAGGTTGACGCTGCCGCCGATGGTCTCCGTCATGGAAGCGGGGCCGCCGTTATAGGTACCCACGCGCGACCAGTTGATGCCTTGCTGGTACTGGTCGCTCAGCTGCACTTCGATGACCGTTGCTTCGATCATGACCTGGCGCTTGGCGCTCGACATCACGAGGTCGAGGAATTCCTGGATTTTTTCATGCTGGCGGCTGGTGGCCCGTACCGCGATCAGTCCGGTTTCGGGATTGGCGATCACCGATGCCGCTTCCCGATAAGTGTTGCGGCGCGGCGCCGTTGTGGCGCCGGCTTTCGGTGCGGCGCCACGCGCCGGCGCGGCCCCATTGCCGGCGGTGTTTGCCGCTGCATCCTGTTCGGCAGTTGCATCGCCGTCCGGAAGGATCTTGTCCGTTTCGCGCAGCGTGTCCTTGATGTTCTGTACCAGCGTTTCCCAGAACCGGTTGTTCGACTTGTTGGTCACCGACGTGGTGGAATTGTTGTTCCCGCCGCCTCCACCCCCACCGCCGGCGCCGATGCCGTTATCCGTGCCGGTGGAGCTGATCTGGGTCGCGATGCTGACATTGCTGCTGCTGTCACGCGAGATGTTGACGTAATCGATGCGGTAGTTGCGCAGGAAGGGCGCGTCCGGCAGCACCGCCAGGTTCGGGCCGTCCAGTTCGTAGCGCATATCCACCTGCCTGGAGATCCGGTTCAGCAGTTGCGGCAGCGTCTGGTCGAGCGCATTGAGTGTGACATGGCCTTCGATGTCGGGATGGATGTCGATATTCAGCTTGGCATCGCGCGCCAGCGCGAACAGCAGCGACTGGACCGGCACCTTGTGCACCGTGACGCTGTAGGTTTCCGCCTTCGGCGCCGGCTTGGGCGGCTTCAGCGACGGGCTTTGCTGCACCGGTTGCGGAATGCTGCCTGCGGCCTGCGGCGCCTGCATCAGGTGGCCGGCGGACGGCACCGCGGGCTGCGTTCCGCAAGCCGTCAGCAGGAGACATCCGCAAAGAGAGGTGGCCGCTTTGATCATTGGCGCTTTGTCGTTGGTTCTTGTAGGCGGATTGCTGTAACAGGATGTTGCAGCTTGCCAATTCTAAGACAGAAAACCTTTCCTGGCAGAATGAATTCGCACGCCTGTGCGGCAAAGCCACAGGAAAACTTATCTATCCCACAACGATTCCACCTTCGATCGTTCGATTTCCGCCCGGATGCCGCCGAAAGTACGCAGCTGCGGGCGGTAGCCGAATTCCTTCGACAGGCCCGCGATGGCGTCCAGCGTCTGCGTCCGGGAAGCCAGGCTGTCGTAGGCGACGCCGTAACGGGTTCCGTCACCGATCCGGGTCGGATACACGAATAGCCGGTCCGCACCGAGTTCGCCTTCCGCCTTGCGCAGGAAGCGCTCGATCTGCACCGGATTGTCGGTGGCCATCAGGGCAATCTGTACCGTGTACATCCTGTCCTGCCCGTCCTTGCCGAGCAGCGCGCGCGTCGCGGCGAGGCGTTGCTGCAGCAGCGACTCCGTCGCTGCGGGGCTTGCGGGAGTTGCCGGTGCCGCGGATGCCTGCGGCGCCGCTGGGGCGGTCACTGGTGCGGCAGGCGCATCGGGGGATGGATCGGAAGCGGGAAGGGGCGATGCGACGGCAACGGGCGCGGAAACCGGTGCCGGATTCTGCATCGCCACTGGTGCAGCGGGTGCGGCGGCGGGTGCCATTGCGGCAGCCGCCGCCGGCAACGGCGCTACCACAGGCGCGGGTGTCCCGGACGGTCTCAGGGTCCAGCCCGCCGTGGCGGCTGCCATCAGGCCGGCAAACATTGCCGCGCCGAGCGCCGCGTTGCGCCGCCATTTCCGCGATGCCGTATTGGAGAATTCGCTGTCCTGGATCGCCGCCTTCACATGCTGCGGCAGGATGGCATGGCTGTTGTCGGAAAACGCGGCCAGCAGCGACTTGTCGGCCAGGATGCTGATGCGCCGCACGATGCCTTCGGAGACCGACGCGATCAGCTGGATCGCGCCCTTGCTGAATACATCCGGGCCGCGGTAGCCGGCGGCCCGCATGCGGAACATCAGGAATTCCGGGATCACATCGAGCGGCAGCGGCGGCACCTTGAAGCTGTGGGTGATGCGTTCCTTCAGCTGACGCATGTTCGGCAGATTGAGGCTGTCTTCCAGTTCCGGCTGGCCGAACAGCACGATCTGCAGCAGCTTGTGGTGGGCGGTTTCGAGGTTGGAGAACAGCCGGATTTCCTCCAGTGTTTCGAGCGGCATCGCCTGCGCTTCTTCGACCAGCAGCACGACCTGCCGACCCGCCGCATGCCTGGTGATCAGGTCGCTCTGCAGCAGGCGGATCACTTCGTCTGGGCGCAGGCCGGCGGTGGCAATGCCGAGTTCGGAGGCAATGGCGTACACCACTTCGTCACGCGCCAGCGTCGGGTTGACGAGGTAAATCACATCCACATTGGCCGGAAGCAGGCTTTCCAGCATCCGGCACAGCATGGTTTTGCCGCTGCCCACTTCACCTGTCACCTTGACAATGCCTTCGCCGTGGCAGACTGCATAGATCAGCGCTTCGAGGATCTCGCCGCGCTTGCTGCCCGCATAAAAGAATGCCGGATTGGGCGTGATGCCGAAGGGGGACTGATTCAGGCCGAAGTGCGAGAGGTACATGGATATCTGGCTTTCAATAGGAAGTTCATCGATGCCGACTGCTGCGCAAGGCCGGCATGCAAGCCGTTCATGCGATGCATTTCATGAATGCCTGCTCGAGCGTGTCGGCGCCGAACTCGGCCCGGCACTGCGCCGGCGAGCCGACAAAGCGCAGCTCGCCGTCATGCAGGATCGCCATGCGGTCGCAGATCTCCTCGACGTCGGCGAGGGCATGGGAGCTGAAGAACAGGGTGCGGTTGGACGAGCGCATCGATTGCAGCCGCGCCTTGAGCAGCGCCCGTGCCTTCGGGTCGAGTCCGCTCATCGGCTCGTCGAGGATGTACAGCTCCTTGCGCGCCATGAAGCAGGCTGACAGTCCGAGCTTCTGCGTCATGCCTTTTGAATAAGAACGCACCGGCCGGGTCAGCGCCGAGGGATCGAGATCGAGCGAACGCAGCGTCGCTTCGGCTTCCGCCTGGTCGTAGGCGATGCCCTGCAGCTTCAGCGCATAGCCAAGAAAGTCACGGCCGGTGAGGTAATAGGGCGGCATGAAGCGTTCGGGCAGGAAGGCGATGGGACGGCGGGACTCGGTGCGGCGGTTGCTGACGCCGAAGATGTCGATCGCGCCCTGGTCGACGGCGCAGAAATCGAACAGGCACTTGATGAGCGTCGTCTTGCCGGCACCGTTCATGCCCACCAGGCCGAAAAATTCGCCGCTGCCGATGTCGAGGCTGACGCCGCGCAGCGCGGTTTTTTTCCCGTAGCGTTTAACGATCTCTTGAAATTTCAATGCGACGGCTGTCATGTCTTCGGTTGCGGATGGTTGCGGATTCCCGCGCAGGATATCGGCCAGATTGTAACCACAGGCAATCCGGGTGTATAGGAATGAATCGGCGCCTGTGTCATCGTTGACAACGGCCGCGCCAAGCGTCTTGTCATTCCGTCAGCCGCCATCCGTCATGCGCCGGCAATGCCGCGATCAGAGAGGCAATCGACGGCCTGACGTGCGCATCGCCGCATGCCGTCCTCCGCTATCATGACGGCCATGCCTCACACATCCGCACGCCATTCCCCTTCCGCCATCGGCATGATCGTTCTTTCCGCGTTGCTGTTCGCGACGATGGATGCCGGCACCAAATACCTTAGTGCCTTCATGTCGGTGGTGATGGTGCTGTGGTCGCGATACACCCTGCAGGCCGGCGTGATGACGCTGTGGGTATGGCGCAAGTATGGCGTGCGCGGATTCCGAACCGGCCATCCCGGTTTCCAGTTGCTGCGCGGCGTACTCCTTCTGTCGATCAGCGCGCTGGCGTTTTTCGGACTGAAGCTGCTGCCGCTGGCGGAGTTCACGGCGATCGTGATGCTGTCGCCGGTGCTGGTCACCGCAATCTCCGCATGGTTCCTCAATGAACCGGTAGGAAAAGTGCGCTGGTTGCTGGTGTGCGGGGGCTTCATCGGCACGCTGGTGGTGATACGTCCCGGCAGCGGCCTGTTCGGCGCCTCCGCCCTGGTGGCGCTGGTGACCATGGTGGCTGCCTCTGCCTACAGTCTTCTGACCAGCCGCCTTGCCGCGCTGGAAAATCCGCATACCACGCAGTTCTACACCGGGGTGATCGGCACGGTGCTGCTGGCGCCCTTGCTCATTTTGCAGGGCGATGCGCTGCCGGCGATGTTTGCGAACCTGTCGGCGTCGCAGATCGGACTTCTGTGTGCGCTCGGGCTGATCGGCACCACCGGTCACCTGTTGTTAATCATGGCGTTCAGCCGCATGGGGGCGGCGTCGCTGATGCCGTTCACGTATACGCAGATCGGTTTTGCGGCGGTGATGAGCTGGATGGTGTTCCGGCATGCGCCGGATTTTTGGGCGTGGGTGGGGAT
>NZ_DAIUCO010000172.1:0-11747 GCF_036846085.1 Noviherbaspirillum sp.
CCCTCAACGAGAAAATTCTACTTCTGATCGCCTCTTTTGGCCGGGGGGATTACCCATTGATTTTTGGTTGCAGCCCATTTTGCATTAAACAGAGATTTGCCTGCGCTACTTTGATCCATCAAATGTCGTTATGAATGTTGAGCAAATGGGAAGGATGATTTCTTTGAATCCGGCAAGCCATTATTTTGTACTGCTTACTAAGTACTCCGCTACGCGAACTAATCTCATTTGAAAATTTAACTGGGGGATTTGAGCGACTAATGCGTAGAGGGCCATCAATGTCGAATCGTTCTATGACTTGTTAGTAGGAGGGAAGCATCAAAAGGATCATTTTTAAGTAATGCCGTAATTTACGATATCCAAATAATTGTTAAGGGAGAATAAATGTTCGAATTTGATTTTGGTTTTAGCGACTGGGGTTTTGGTAACTATGGTTACACCGACTATGGTTACACCGACTATGGCTATAGCGATTCTGGTTATAGTTCTTGGGATACGTACACAGATAGTGCAACAGTAAATGGTACTAGCATTAGTTACATTGAAACTCCTAGCGATTGGGGAACTTCGATATCGGGTATCTTCACCAGCGATTGGAATTCGGTAGTCGGAACCTCGGCTTATACAAATAATGGTTATGAAATCTGGGGTATGTCATATTTTGATCCGCATGGAAATTATTTAGGAAGTGTGGCCTCGTCGTTTGACGGTAGCAATAATACTTGGGCTATAACGTCGCCTGACGGTAATGTGACGACTAATAGCTTCCCTAATGGATCGACGTTTTCATTGTACAGTGACTATAGTGACTACCTTGTTTACGGTGACGGAGAGTGATGGGCGAAATGTTCAAGCGGCGTATTTTGACTTGACCTAACTGCGAAACATTCCAAAGGATGGGGTTACGCGGTCTGATACAGGTGTGACTTTTATCAAGCCAGCGCTTATGCGCCAAGTAGTAACCCCATGAATCTATAAACGGTTCTTCAAAAGTTTTGCAACTAATGAGTGTGTTCAACAAAGCCTAAGAGGCATGGCAATTGTAAAGCGGAGCGTGTGCGATTGCTTCGATGTGTTTTCTCCGACAGTTCTATCGGTTTGCCGTGTCAACGCCTTAGCCCAACACAGAATCGCGAGTCTTGGCTAGACTAGCAACAACGCGCTACTAAGCAATCGATAAGGATTTAAACAGTACTTTGAGCCTACTTCAATATGTCGAGCAACGAACACTTTTAATTTATACGCACAAATACTGAGCCCCAAAGATCGCGGAAAATTAAGAATAATCCTTTTAGATGGAACTATGCCTAGACTAAAAATGCACCTGCTATTACTTGCATTGCTACTTGTGTTACTTAAGCCGGCGATGTCTAATAATTCTTCCTGTATTGAACGGTTCATTTCACAACAAACACTTGATGTGACACAGTTGCCAGCTATTGAATACCGTCCAGGATCTGCATGGTTCAAAGCTGGCGCTACAATTTTGGAAGCGCCTTCCCACGACTATCAATACGTTCATCGGAATAGTCCCTTTGCAAATTCAACCCAGATATATTTTTTTGACTTAAAACATAGCCAAGGTTACATCCAACAGCGGGGCGGTCTTGTCGATAAAGTAAGATGGTTTGGCCCCTTTACAGTAGATAACGAATTACATGCTTGCGTAACTTCCTTACTCAAAAGCCCTTCAAACCTACAGACGAATTGAAGTCAAAAAATGAGTAAATCGATTGTTTTTTATAACTCATTTCATCAACATGGAATACCATCCTCGTGACGGCGGGGACTTAGAACGCTCTACTGTCTTTAATTGCGTAGCCAGTACATTAGAACTCTCTCTCGAATTAGTGCTGGATTAGACACTGCTGCTCTAGCCGTGTAGTGACCGACTGAAAACTTCGATATCGATACTGTTTGTGGGTTTGTCTAGTCGCGAGAATGCCGGTTGCACGCGGTGATCATGCGTTCAGCGGTCGAGTACTCTGGAAATGAGTTCCGGGCTATTGTCTACCTGACTTCGTTGTGGACTTCTCGCAAAAAGCCTTTCGAACTAGCGCGCGCTTTCCACCCGATTTCGGCCATTTCGCTTGGCCTGCAGCAGCGCGCCGTCGGCGGCTTCGGTCAGGCCGGCGGCTGTGTCGACCATCGGAAAACAGGCGATCCCGGCGCTGAAGGTCGCGTAGAGCGCGCCGCCGGGATGGGCATGCGGCAATGCCGAAAAATCCTCCCGGATGCGTTCGATCACCGACTTCGCCTGCTGGAGGTTGACCTCCGGCAGCGCGATGATGAATTCCTCTCCGCCATAACGGCCGATCAGGTCGATCGAGCGCAGCCTGCCCTTGAGCAGCCATGCCAGACCCCGGATCACCTGGTCGCCGACCGGGTGGCCATAGGTGTCGTTGATCGACTTGAAGTGGTCGATATCGATCATCGCCACCGTCAGCGCGCCGTGGGGTTCGGTCTTGGAAACCATGGCCTGCAGTCGCGATTTCGCGGCGGTGTGGTTGAACAGGCCGGTGAGGCCGTCGAGCCGGGTCGAGCGGCGGGTTTCGCGGAAGCGCTCGATCCGTGTTTTAACCACCGCCGCCAGCAGCACCGGGTTGAAGGGCTTGATGAGGAACTGGTCGCCGCCGAGGCGCAGCGCCTCGACCTGCATGCCGACATCCGATTCGCCCGACAGGTAGACGATGGGCAGCGAATTGTAGGCTGCCATCTGCCGCAGCACCCGGGTCGCTTCCACGCCGTTGAAGCGCGGCATGTACATGTCCATCAGGACGAGGTCGGGGCGGTAGGATTCGAGCGCATCGAGCAGCTTGCCGGGATCGCTGATGGCTTCGGTATCGATGTCGTGTTCGGCCAGCGTGCGCTGGATCAGCGCTACCGCCACCCGGGAATCCTCCACCACCAGCACCCGGTACTGTTCCTGCTCATGGGTCTGCACCAGGTCGAGGATGCAGTTGAGCACCATCGATGCCTGGTCCTCCGCCGGGATGGTGACGTCGATGCCGGCGCGCATGAGGGCGACGATCGGCTCGATGGCCGCCTGCACGCCGAGATAGAACAGCTGGCTCGCCGGGCAGTTCATGCGGATGGTGGCGATGCAGTCGAATTCGGCCGGTTCGGCGCTGGCGTGCGTGGGAATGAACAGCACCGCCAGCGGCTTGTCTTCCGGCAGATGCTGGCCGCCCCAATCGATCTCGAAGATCCGGAAACCGAAGAACTGCAGCTGGCGTTTCAGTGCATCGGCCATGCCGCGCTTCTCCGGCGCCGAGATCATCCATACCGAGCGCGGCTTGATCCAGTCGATGTCGGGCGTGCCGGGCCCCGGCTCATCCGCCCGCCGCTCGGTCGGCATCAGCCGGGAGTTGGCCACCGATCCGAGCAGCGTATCCATCTGGCGCTGCAGCGCGAGGATGTCCTGCTGCCTGAGGGGATGGGTGGAGATGTCGCCGAGCTTGGCCAGCGCCGCGTTTTCCAATCCTTCGCACAGCCGCACCAGTCCGGGAAGGCGCAGGCGGTTGAAGAATTCCGCCAGGGTGTTGACCGCCACGGTGAACTCAATGAACTGCTCGAAGCGGCCTTCCGCCACGTAGCGCTCCCAGCGCGTCCGCAGCACATACAGGCGGTCTTCAGTGGAGTTCGGCGGCAGCGATGTCATGGTTTGCCTTGGAAAAATGTGTTCGCATTATGGTGGATCGCCGGTCCTGCGGCAACGCGCAATCGGTATCCTGTTGCGATTCGGGTCAACACGGCGTGACGCTATACCACGTGCAGCACCGGGCGCGAGGACGGAAAAAGGAAGCGGCGCAGCATCAGCGCCGGCATGTCGTCCGCCGGGACCGGCCGGGAGATGTAATAGCCCTGTATCTCGTTGCAGGAGAGTGCCTGCAGCACGCGCAGCTGTTCTTCCGTCTCGACGCCTTCGGCGACCACCGTCATGCCGAGCACGTGCGCCATCGACAGGATCGCCATGAAGAACATGTCGCCGTCCTTGCCGTTGCAAAGCCGTCCCGTGAATTCACGGTCGATCTTCAGGACGTCCAGGTCCAGCCGCTGCAACTGCGACAGCGATGAATAGCCGGTGCCGAAATCATCCACCAGCAGCTTGATGCCCATGTGCTCCAGCGTCTCGAGCTCGCGGATGGTGTTGCCGTCCTCGCCAATCATGCAGGACTCGGTGATCTCGACTTCGAGCAGCGATGCATCGATGCCGTAGCGGTTCATGCAGGAGGCAAGCCGCTGGGCGATACGGCCATGGATCAGTTGCAGCGCCGATACGTTGACCGACACCGGCACTACCGGCAGTCCCTGCGCCCGCCATTGCGCAAGCTGGGCGCAGGCCTTCTCGATCACCATCTCGCCCAGCCGTACGATCAGGCCGGTCTGCTCGGCGATCGGTATGAATTCCTGCGGGCCGACGATGCCGCGTTCCGGATGCATCCAGCGTACCAGCGCTTCCAGGCCGCGCAGCTCGCCGCTGAAGGTGTCCACCCGGGGCTGGTAATGCAGCACGAACTCATCGCGCTCGATGGCCTTGCGCAACGCGGTTTCGCTGTTGAGCCGCTGCATCAGGCTTTCGGCGAACTCCGGCAGGAAGAAGCGGTAGGTTGCCTTGCCGGCGGCTTTCGCCGAGTACATCGCGATATCCGCATGCTTGAGCAGCGTCGGTCCGTCCTTGCCATCCTGCGGATACAGGCTGATGCCGATCGAGCCGCGCACGGTGTGGCTGTTGCCGTCGGCCAGCACGAACGGTTCGCTGAGGGTCTTGATGACGCGGTGCGCCACCGGCCGGACATCATCCGCGCCTTCGATCTGTTCCAGGATGATGGTGAATTCGTCGCCGCCCAGGCGGGCGACGTTGTCGCCGGGCCGGATGACCGATTTCAGGCGCAATGCCGCCGCCTGCAGCAACGCATCGCCGGCGGCATGTCCAAGGGTGTCGTTGATGTTCTTGAAATCGTCCAGGTCGACGAACAGCAGCGCCACCATGGTGTTGGAGGCGGTCGCTTTCTGCAGCGCCGTCGGCAGGTAATGCGTCAGCCAATGACGATTCGGCAGCGTGGTCACGCTATCGGCATTGGCCAGCTGCGACAGCGCTTCCTCATGCGCCTTGGCGTCGGAGATATCCCGCAGCGTCACCGCCAGTCCATGACCCGAACGCACCAGGCGCCGGTGCACCCATGTCGCTTCCAGCGGACTGTCGGGCGACACCATGAATTCGTCTTCATAGAAGCCGGTTTCCATCGCGCGCCGGAAAATGTTCAGCACCTCTTCGAGATAGTCGCTGGGCGGTATGAAATCCCGGAACTTGGCCCCGATCAGCAGGTTGCGGGTGGTGCCGTAGTAGGTGGCGCCGCGCTCATTGCAATCTTCAACCTGAAAGTCGACGATGTGCCGCTGTTCCCCATATAGTGCGCGCACCATGTAGAAGCCTTCGCGCGCGCTGTCCGTCGCCAGCCGGTAGGTGCTTTTTACTTCCTCCGCCTGGTGTTTTCTCCATGCCAGCCGGGATGAGAACGCCATTCCCGTGACGGCGAACAGGAACAGCAGCACGGTGCCGGCCGCGGCCATGTTGCGGTAATCGCGCGCCATCTTGTCATGGGCCGCGAAGATGTCCTGCTCCGACAGGCCCACGGAGACGACCAGCGGATAGGCCTGCAACCCGTGCCAGGCGACGATGCGTGATTTCCTGTCGAGAAAATGATCGGCCTTGTAAAGCGCCGTTCCCTGATCGGATGCGAAGGCGGGCTGCGCATGAAAAAGGCTGGCGGTGGCCGCGGCCGCATGACCCACGCGCAGGGACAGCGGCGTGCCGTCGCGGTGGTTGACCGAAAAGAAATCGCTTTTCTCCATCCGCGATTCGTCCGTGATCGACGCAATGTATTCCGGTTCCAGCGCGAGCGACACGACGCCGTCGAATTCGCCGGACGGCGTGTTGAGCCGGCGGGTGAAGCGGATGAGGGTTTTTTCCAGTCGCGGCGAAAAATCCGGCTTGACGATCAGGAGCCCCGCGTCCTGTACGGCCTTGTGCGCCTTGAACCAAGGCCGTTCGCTGTAGTCGAGCGGGAAAGCCCGTCCTGCCGTCGTGGTGACCAGCGCGCCGTTGCGGTCGAAGATGCTGACGTACAGTTTGTCCGATCGTGGATATAGGCCGTACCGGTACTGGTCGTCGAGCCGCAGGCCATGGTGGGAGGTCTCCCAATAGTACTTGATGCTGAGGGTAATCTGATCGAGTTGCTCTGCAGCCCGCGCGAGGCGCTCGGCATGCATCTTCGAGAGTGAATCCGCCCGGGCTTCGCTGTTTTTCCGGATGGCGTCTTTCGCCTGGTTCAGCCGTGCTTCGGTCACGCTCCAGAGCAGCCCGGAAAAAGCAACCGCGGCCAGGGGCCATGCGAAGATCGGATTGATGACGCGGCCCAGTAGCGGAAGCCGATACCCTTCCCTGGAAATGGTGTGTGCAGACTGCCTGGTCATCTCGTCATCTGTATTGAAACATTGGGCGAACCGGCGATAGCCGCTTGAAAATGAGCCGGCGGACAATGCCGGCGGGTGAAGGTCGGAAAAGGTTACCACAGTGAAACTGCGATTTTCGAAAAGCCGGATGAAATTGCGGCGCGTGCAACGTGATTGTTGTTTAGTTATCTCGTATCAAAGCGCTGAACGTCTGTTTCGCTGCAGTGCCGCATTTTTATATTTTTCACAAGACGAATTAAATTGCGTGAACAGGGCTATGCTGTGGGTCAGGCCGCAGGACTTGCGGCTTATATCATTAGGAGACTGGCATGAACGTGGCACAACCCTTACCCAAGACCATCCCAGGCAAGACGTGGGCGACCATGGACGGCGGTGCGAAAGCGGTATTTCTCATGAAGGTGTCGCTGATGCTGGTCAGTTTCGGCTACATCTTCGGCGGCGCTCTCGTTGACGGCATGGTCTATGAAAAACTGCCCGACGTCGGCAAATGATCCTCTGCGGCGAATCTAAAAAGACCAGCAATCAGGCTGGTTTTTTTTCGCCTGGGGCAGTTGCAGTGATCTGCACAGACCGGTTCGCCAACAGTCCGGTGATGGACCCGGCCATGCAATACGTCGCTGCAATTTCCGATGCAGCGCCGTACCTCTCGCAAGGCTTATCCAACCAACCTTAAAACCGTTTCGTTCTGAATTCGTGGCTGACCACGATCCTGGTCGTGGCGATCAGGGTGCTCAGCCCGAGGATCAACTGCGTCAGCGTATGGCCGGGAAGGATCCAGATCCGGGACGGCGGCTGATCTGTCCCGGTCGCGGCCGCGACCAGCGGCGAAACCCACTCGGCCTCCGGCGTGACATCAAGCAGGATGCTCCCTTCCTGATCGGTATGCAGGTAGATCTCGCCGCCATGAACCAGGCGGAAACAGATGCCGTAGCCGCGCGCATTCGGTTTCGTCATCGCGCGCTGCAGGTCGCGGTTATAGCTGTCGATCCACGCTTCGACGTCGTAGGTATTGTTAAGGACAATCCACGGACGTTCGGTGGGCTGGTCCTGGGGAAGGTCGTCTGATTCGTGCATGCCGGCAGCATTCAAATGGGTGAAGCGCTGATTTTACTTGCCCGCGCCGGAAAGCTGTCGGCCGTGGAGGGTTCAGCCGCCCAGCCGGCGCAAGGCGTCGGCGGTCGCGGTGTCGGCAGGGAAGAATGTCTCCAGCGCAAGTTCCGATAGCGTGACGTCGATCGGCGTGCCGAACACCGTCGTGGTACTGATGAAGGACAGCACACCGGCGTCGGTGACCAGCTGGAACGGCACCACCACGCCGGCATAGTCTGCCCCGGCAGCCTGCGGTTTGCCCCATGCGCCATCCGGCGCCGGGTAAGCGGCGAGTTCGTCCAGCAAGTTCACCAGCACCGGATCGGCGCTGATATCGATCTGCCGGCGCAGCCGCTCGAACAGATGAGCGCGCCATTCGTTGTAATTGCCGATGCGCGGCGCCAGCCCTTGCGGGTGAAGGCTCAGGCGCAGCACATTCACCGGCGGCTGCAGGAGCGCTGCATCGATGCCTGCCAGCAAGGGCGCCACCGCACCGTTGGCGGCCACCATGTTCCAGTGCCGGTCGAGGGCCAGCGCCGGGTAGGGCTCATGCCCCTTCAGTACCAGTTCCATCGCCTTGCGCGCCGCATCCAGCGCCGGATCGTCGAGCCCGCGCTGCGGAAAGACCGGCGCATAGCCGGCAGCCACCAGCAGCGCATTGCGTTCCCGCAGCGGTATCTGCAGCTGCTCGGCGAGATGCAGCACCATCTCGCGGCTCGGCACCGAGCGGCCGGTTTCCATGAAACTCAAATGGCGGGTGGAGATATCGGCTTCGCATGCCAGGTCGAGCTGGCTCAGGCGGCGGCGCTGGCGCCATTCGCGCAATACGTCTCCAACGGGGCGGGATGTTGTGTTCATGCGGCGATCATAGCGCAACAGAAAACCGTACCCCATTACCTCCGACGTAATCGACTTGCCCGCGCCGATGGACAACCATGGAGTCACTCATCCACCACAGGATCATCACAGGAGCGGACCATGGAACATCTCAGCACACTGATCGACCGGTACATGCAGATCTGGAATGAAACCGATGCCGCGAAACGGCGCGGGCTCATTGCGCGGACTCTCGGCGAAAGCGCCAGCTATCTCGACCCGCTTACCCATGCCTACGGGCATGAATGCATCGATGCCATGGTGGCTGGCGTACAGCAGCGTTTTCCCGGACATCGCTTCGAGCGGATCGGCGACATCGACTGCCTGCAGGACCGGCTGCGTTTTCGCTGGAGGATGTCGCCGCAGAAAACCGATGCAACAGGCGCCATGCGCGTCGAAGGCACCGACTTCGCCATCGTCGCCGACGGGCTGCTGCAGAGCATCACCGGATTCCACGATCCCGCACCGGCGCAGCCCACACCGGCAGCGGCCAGGCCGCGCGGCTGGTCGGTGCAGAGCTTCGCCGCCTTCTGGAACAAGCCCGATCCGGCGGTGGTGCCCCGTGCGCTGACGCCGGACGTGGCTGGCTACTGGCCCGGCAATCCGGAGCCGGTGCGCGGCATTCCCGACTACACCCGGCGGATCGCCGACCTCGTCGCGGCGATGCCGGACTTCCGCCTCGAAGTCGCCGAGCATGCGGTCAACGGCGATTGCGTCTTCATCCACTGGATCGCGCGCGGCACCCATGAAGGGCGCGCCATTGAATTCAATGGCGTCGATCGCGTGCGCATGCGGGACGGGCTGGTGGCGGAGAACCGCATCTTTTGCGATCACCCGCTGATCCATGCGCTTGCGCAGGGACGGTTGCAGCCGCATGCCGCTCCGACAACAGCCTGACCGCGCCGATTTATTTGTTGTACCTACTTCACTCACCCACTCAAGGAGCTTGCCATGTCACTCTTCGAACATCCTTCCTTCCTGCGCCGTGTCCTGCTTGCCGACGCCGCCGCCAGCACCGCCACCGGCGCCCTGATGCTCTTCGGCGCATCGATGCTGGAACCCCTGCTGGGCCTGCCGGTATCGCTGATGCAGATTGCCGGCGCGAGCCTGCTGCCGTTCGCCGCACTGGTCGCCTTCATCGCCACGCGCGAACGCATCTCGGGCCGTGCGGTATGGCTGGTCATCATCGTCAATGCGGTATGGACGGTCGACAGCATCGCGCTGCTGCTGACAGGCTGGGTGCAGCCGACCCTGCTCGGCAATGCCTTCGTGATCGGACAGGCACTGGCGGTCGGCGTGCTGGCGGAACTGCAGTATTTCGGTTTGCGCCGCGCCCGGATGGCGACGGCCTGAGCGTATCAAACAAGCCCTAGTCAAAAACCGGCGCAATCGCCACCGGCGCGCTTTGCGTCACGACCTGCCCCTTTTCCGGCCATTCGGAGAAGCGGTAGGTCGCCGTTCGTAACAGGGGAGCGGCGTCATCGGGAAATGCGCTGCCTTCCACCATCGCGATTTCCTTTTGCACCTGGTCCGCGCTGCGAAACCGCACCGGCGACTCCGCCGTGCCCTGTGCATAGGAAAAGCGGACGCCGACGCATTTCCGGTCCTGCATCGATGCCCTGCCGATATAGCGCAGATAGTTGAGCGCCTGCTCGCATGCCGCCTGCAGGTCCGCCGTTTCGTAGATGCCGTCGGCGCGCGGAACGATCGAGATTCTCGGCTGCATCGTGTACGACTCGGCCTTGCGGTTCAGCACCAGCCGCGCATTGTCGTCATAGGCGGATTTCAGCAGCGGGAACGTCGCCCGGCCGACGGCGTCCAGCGCCATGTTCAGCCGGGTCGACGGACCGGCGAGCGTGAGCCGCACGCCTTCCATCGACACGCTTTTGTCCTTCGGCGCCACCTGGTAGTGCTGCTGTATGAGGTGCTTCGGCTTGCCGTATTTATCGAACCGTATCATCTGCCGGTAGGCGTCGCGATAGCTTACCCAATCACCATCCTGCGCTGCCGCTTCGCCGACGCCCGGCGGCGGCGCCGGTCCTGCCGCGAGCGCAGGCAACGCGGCAAGCATCGTCGCGTAGAGCGTGGCGGAAAGCAGCAGGCGCAGATTGTTCACGGTAAGTGATCCGATCGGTCAGAATCGATAGACCAGTCCGGTACGGACGGTGGCGTTGTTGCGGCGGTCGGTCAGCGGGCTGTCCGCGGCCGGCCCCATCAGGCGGTTCAGCGACAGCTGCGATGTCAGCAGCCAGAGATTGCTCAACTCCCAGTTCCAGTTGACCGTGAACTGGATGTCACGGATGCCGCCCGAGGGCCGGTAGGTGACCGCGTCCTGCGCCGTGCCGGGCGCGGCAACCACGCCGAAGTAGTCCTGCGTATAGCGGCGGTTGGCCCAGGTAGCGCCCGCCGATAGCGTGACTGCATGATGTGGCGCCACCTGAATGAACTTTTGTATGCCGGCATTCAGCAGCAGGCCGTTGTGGTGGTTGCCCGCACCGTACAGCACGCTGCTCGTCAGGCGCAGGCTTTCATCGAAATAATGATTCAGAAATGCACCGCCCTGCAGCGTGGAGTCGATATCCGTAAAACGCGGCGCCTGCTGCGCGTCGGTGCCGGGCGCGGCCATCCCGACGCCGCCGATGCCGGAAAGCTTCTGCGCGCCGGACGCGTTGCGTCCCGGTTCGATGGCCAGCAGCGGACCGAACTCCAGCGTCGGACTGGCCGACAGGTGCATGCCGGCGCTCAGCCCGGACACGAAAATGCCGTTGCTCCATTGCACCTGCACCAAGGCGACCGGATCGGTCTCCTGGCGGTCGGAGCCCTTGTAGCGCGGCGCGGACACGATGCCGATGCCGGCATACATATCCCTGCTGCCGTCCGGCATAAGACGGGCCGTGGGCGTTTGTGCAAGGGCGAGGCTGGAGGTGCCGAGCAGGGCAAGGAGAAACAGGTTTTTCATGGCCGGTAGACGATAGGGAGGAGACGTGCAGCGCTTCGGGCTTCATCACGCCGGGCGGCGAAGCACATGCGCTGCGTATTGTATTGGTTTCCTCCTGGCATGTGCTCGAAAGCCGCTTCCATGGTGTCGTCAAAACCGGCTGCAGGACGGAAGATCCGCCATCAGCCCCGTATTCAGCCCTGTATTCAGGCCCACAGTCAGCCTCGAATTCCCAGTACCGGGACCACCATCATCGGTTGCGCCGGCCGGCGTGTGCCGTCATTCCCGTTACCCTTGCTCCCGCCATCCTTGCCCATATGCCCCGCTGCAATCGCAAGCAGCAGGACGGCCGTGAGCAGGATCCATC
>NZ_DAIUCO010000173.1:0-11606 GCF_036846085.1 Noviherbaspirillum sp.
CCCTGGCTGGAGCGGCGCTCCTTCAGGTTCGGGAACATGTCGTAGATCTCGTCGACCGACATGCCCTTTTCCTTTGACACCGCGGGTGGCAGCAACAGGTTTTCCTCCGCCGACAGCGATGAAAAGATGCCGCGCTCTTCCGGGCAGTAGCCGACGCCAAGGTGGGCGATGCGGTGGGTCGGCAGGTCGATAACCTCGGTGCCGTTGATCCGTATCGAGCCCTTGCGTGAACCGGTCAATCCCATGATGGCGCGCATGGTGGTGGTGCGGCCGGCGCCGTTGCGGCCCAGCAGCGTCACCACCTCGCCATGATTTACCGAAAAATTGACATCGTGCAGGATGTGCGATTCGCCATACCAGGCATGCAGGTTGGCGATTTCAAGCGCTTTGTCTGCCATTCAATGCGCCCCTTCCAAAGCACCGGAGGTCGTACCCATATAAGCTTCCATCACTTCCCTGTTGCTCGAGACCTCGGCATAGGTGCCTTCGGCCAGGACGGCGCCGCGCTGCAGCACCGAAATCTTGTCGCTGATGCCCGACACTACGTTCATGTTGTGCTCCACCATGAGGATGGTGCGGCCCTGGGAGACCTTCTTGATCAACGCCGTCACGCGGTGCACGTCTTCATGGCCCATGCCCTGGGTCGGCTCGTCGAGCAGCATCAGTTCCGGGTCCATGCCCAGCGTGGTGGCGATTTCCAGCGCGCGCTTGCGCCCGTAGGGCAAGTCGACGGTGAGCGTGTCGGCGAAGTTTTCCAGATCGACCTGCGCCAGCAATGCCATTGCGCGGTCATTCAGCGACGACAGCGTCTTCTCGCTTCTCCAGAAATGGAAACTGGTCCCAAGCGGCCGCTGCAGGCCGATGCGCACGTTCTCCAGCACGGTCAGGTGCGGGAAGACGGCGGAGATCTGGAAGGACCGGATGATACCCTGGCGGGCGATCTGGGCCGGCTGGGCGGCAGTGATGTCGCGCCCGTTGAACAGGATCTGGCCCGAAGTCGGCACCAGGAATTTGGTCAGCAAATTGAAACAGGTGGTCTTTCCGGCGCCGTTCGGGCCGATCAGTGCATGAATATGCCCACGCTGCACCTGCAAATTGACATCATTGACCGCCGTGAATCCCTTGAATTCCTTGGTCAAGTGCCGGGTCTCCAATATTATTTCGGCCATAGTTTCTCCCCGGGAATTATTCTAACTGCATACTACAATGGCAACGACCGGCTTACGGGCATATTCCTATTGTGGAAAACCCGTAGTGAGGGTGAATTCAGCCTTATTTCTGCCAGTGTACGAACAAAAACTGACGAAAAGCTGACCTCATCGCCGCTGCATTGACAGCACACCATATCGACCTATCCGGTCCGCTGGCAATCATGCGCTTATATTTCATGCACATTATTTGGCCTGCATCAATCGCCATGCGCGTTGCGGGCAACGATGCACAAACCGGTCGCGCCCTGTCATGCTAGCCCCGCCCCTGGCGAATCAACCGGGCCGCCTTCTCGGCAATCATGATGGTCGGTGAATTCGTATTGCCCGAGGTGATGGTCGGCATTACCGATGCATCCACCACCCGCAGGCGCGCCACGCCTTTGACCCTGAGCTGGCTGTCCACCACCGCCATCGGATCATCGTCGCTGCCCATCTTGCAGGTGCCGACCGGATGGAAAATCGTGGTGCCGATGTCGCCGGCCGCCAGCGCCAATTCCTCGTCGGTACGGTACTGTACGCCAGGCTTGAACTCTTCGGGTTTATATTTGCGCAAGGCCGGCGCCGCGGCGATCGTGCGCGTCAGCGTCAGCGCATCGGCCGCCACTCTCCGGTCCTCCGGCGTACTGAGGTAATTCGGCATGATCTTCGGTGCGGCGAACGGATCGGGCGATGCGATCCGCACATGGCCGCGCGACGTCGGCCGCAGGTTGCACACGCTGGCGGTGATCGCCGGGAAGGGATGCAGGGGATCGCCGAACCGCTCCAGCGACAGCGGCTGGACATGGTATTCCAGGTTGGCGGTTTCCTGTGACGGGTCGGACCGGGTGAACGCGCCGAGTTGCGAGGGCGCCATCGACATCGGGCCGCTGCGCGACCATGCGTACTCCATCCCGATCTTCATCTTGCCGAACCAGTTATTGGCCATCGTGTTGAGCGTTTTCGCGCCCTGTATCTTGAACGCCATGCGCAATTGCAGATGGTCCTGCAGGTTCTCGCCCACGCCGGGCGCGTCGACCACGACCGGAATGCCATGCTGCTGCAGCAGCGACGCCGGTCCGACGCCGGAAAGCTGCAATATCTGAGGCGAACCGACCGCGCCGGCAGTGGAAATGGTTTCGCGCACCGCTTCAGCGAACCATTCCTTGCCGCCACCGGTAAATTCGACGCCGGTGCAGGCAGTGCCTTCCGGCGTCGACACGATCCGCAGTCGCTTGACGTGGCAGCCGGTCATGATGTCGAGATCGCCTTTCCTGCCCTCGGTGGATTTCAGAAAGGCCCGGGCGGTATTCCAGCGCATGCCGCCCTTCTGGTTCACCTCGAAATACCCGCAGCCTTCGTTGTCGCCGCGATTGAAGTCGTCCGACTTCGGAATCCCCACCTCGGCCGCCGCGTCGCGGAACGCATCCAGGATCTCCCAAGACAGGCGCTGCTTCTCCACCCGCCATTCACCGCCGCTGCCATGGAAATCGTCGGCGCCCTTGTGGTAATCCTCCGTCTTCTTGAACAGCGGCAGCACCTGGTCCCAGCGCCAGCTCGGGTCGCCGGTGAGTTGCGCCCACTGGTCGTAGTCGCGCGCCTGGCCGCGCATGTAGATCATGCCGTTGATCGATGAACAGCCGCCCATCACCTTCCCGCGCGGATAGATCAGGCTGCGGCCGTTCAGGCCCGGATCGGCTTCGGTGCGAAAACGCCAGTCGGTGCGCGGATTATCGATGCAGTACAGATAACCGACCGGGATGTGAATCCAGATGTAGTCGTCCTTGCGGCCTGCTTCGAGCAAAAGCACCGATACGCCGGCGTCCCTTGCCAGCCTGTTGGCCAGTACGCAGCCGGCCGTACCGGCGCCGATGATGATGTAGTCGTATTTTCCGGCCAGTTCCACTTGCTGATCCCCTCTTGCAGTCGCGTTTCACCGCGGGCGCCCGCTTTGCCGCCGACGCCGTTGGTTTACCTTTGTAGTTGATATATACGAATAGTAGTAGTTGTTAACACCCGCCCCATCCTGTGGATAACCCGGTAAACCGACACAGAATCATCCACTTGCGCTCCGCACAAACCCCTGCATAAGCGCTGTATCGATCAAGGATGGATTCGGGATAAAAAAAACGCTGTCCCGTTGTTCAGGGCTTATCCCGTTTACGTGCAACGTTTATACAGCGGGTTATCCACAAGGCGCCACAGCCTGCGACAGGGTGCCACAACCCGGCTATTTCGCGACCGGCATGGTGAATTCGGCGCCCTTGACGATCGAATCCGGCCAGCGCTGCATGACTGATTTGTAACGGGTATAGAAGCGGATGGCTTCCTCGCCGTACGCATGGGTGTCGCCGAATAGCGAGCGCTTCCAGCCGCCAAAGGAATGCCACGCCATCGGCACCGGAATCGGCACGTTGATGCCGACCATGCCGACCTCGATGCGGCGCGAAAACTCGCGCGCGGTGTGGCCGTCGGAGGTGAAGAGGGACACGCCGTTACCGTATTCATGGTTGTTGATCAATTCGACGGCGGCGGCGAAGTCCGGCACCCGCACCACGCACAGCACCGGGCCGAAAATCTCTTCCTTGTAGATGGTCATGTCGGGCGTCACCTGATCGAACAGCGAACCGCCGAGGAAGTAGCCCTGCTCATGGCCGGACACCGTGAAACCGCGTCCATCCACCAGCAGCTTGGCGCCGGCCTGCACGCCCTGCTCGATATATCCCTCGATCTTCGCCTTGTGGGGAGCGCTGACCACCGGGCCCATTTCGGCGTCGGCTTCCATGCCGTTTTTCACCACCAGCGCTTTCACCCGCGGAATCAGCGCCTCGACCAGCTTGTCGGCGACGCTGCCGACCGCCACCGCCACCGAAATCGCCATGCAGCGTTCGCCGGCCGACCCGTAGGCGGCGCCCATCAGGGCATCCACCGCCTGGTCGAGGTCGGCGTCCGGCATCACCACCAGGTGGTTCTTCGCTCCGCCCAGCGCCTGCACCCGAAGCGGGTACGGACCCTTGCGCTTCGCGCCCTCGGTATAGATGTATTCGGCGATCGGCGTCGAGCCGACGAAGGACACGGCTTTCACATCCGGATGATGCAGCAGCGCGTCCACCGCCACCTTGTCGCCCTGCACAACGTTGAACACGCCGTCGGGAAGGCCGGCCTGTTTCAACAGGTCGGCGACCATCAGCGACGGCGACGGATCGCGCTCGGACGGTTTCAGGATGAAGGTATTGCCGGTCGCGATCGCCATCGGCGCCATCCACATCGGCACCATGAACGGAAAATTGAACGGCGTGATGCCGGCGGTCACGCCGAGCGGCTGGCGCAACTGCCAGTTATCGATGCCACCGCCGATATTGTCGGTGAACTGGGTTTTCATCAGCTGCGGGATCCCGCAGGCGAATTCGACCACCTCGATGCCGCGCGTGACTTCTCCGCGCGCATCGGAAAACACCTTGCCGTGTTCGCGGGTAATGGCGGCGGCGAGGTCGTCATGGTGCCTGTCGAGCAGATCCTTGAACTTGAACAGGATGCGGGCGCGCTTGAGCGGCGCGGTCTCTGCCCAGGCCGGCGCGGCGGCTTGCGCGGCGGCGATCGCCGCATGCACTTCCTGTTCGCTGGCCAATGCCACCCTGCCGGTCACGGCGCCGGTGGCTGGATTGAAGACATCCTGCTGGCGGCCGCTGGTGGAAGCGACGAGGCGGCCGTTGATGTAATGCTGGATAGCGGTGGTGGAGAGGTTGTTCATAAGGATTCCTTTGGCAGTTTGGCGGTTTTTCGCAGAATATCGCCCTTACTGAGGGAAATCCAATGAGTTATTATCAATTGAGATATAAGGCAGGCTTATGATGATCTCTACCAAACCCGCCGTAAAGCCCCTTCCCCTTCCAGGGGGAAGGTTGGGATGGGGGTAGTGAGGTCGGGCTAACGCATACGATTGCCCAATCTCACTACCCCCACCCTAGCCCTCCCCCTGAGAGGGGGGAGGGAACCTGACGGAGCGCTCGTTTTACCATCTGCTCCGACAAAGGAATCTACATGGACTTCATCCAGCTCCGCGCCTTCGTCACCATCGCCCGGGAAGGCAGCCTCACCCGCGCAGCCGAGCGGCTGCACCTGACGCAGCCGGCGGTCAGCCTGCAGATCAAGTCGCTGCAGTCCGCCCTCGGCCTGCAACTATTCACCCGCACCCCGAAAGGCATGACGCTCACCGATGACGGCGCGAAACTGCTGCCCTTCGCCGAGCGGGTGATCGAAAGCATGGCGGAATTCCGGCAGGGCGCGGATGCATTGCATTCGACACTGTCCGGCAGGCTGGCCATCGGCACCATCCTCGACCCGGAATTCATCCGGCTCGGCGCCTTCCTGAAAAGACTGGTCGAAAGTTATCCGCAGTTATCCACCGAGCTGCATCACGGCATGTCGGGCTGGGTGCTGCAACAGGTGAAATCAGGCGAACTCGATGTCGGCTATTACCTCGGCACGCCAGGCAAGGAGTACCACCACCAGGCGCTGACCTCGTTCACCTACAACGTGGTGGCGCCGCAGGGCTGGAAAAATCGCGTCGCCGGCAAGGACTGGCCAGCCCTGGCCGCCCTGCCCTGGATCTGGTCGCCGCCGGAATCGGTACATAACCGCCTGCTGACCAAAACCTTCGGACAGTACAAGGCCATGCCGAAGAAAGTGGCGCTGGTCGACCAGGAACCATCGATGCTGGACCTGGTGAAATCCGGCGTCGGGTTGTCGCTGGTCAGGGAGTCGATTGCGCTGAGGGAAGCGCATATCCACGGCCTCGTCATTGCCGACGCGGTCAGCCTGTCGACCGAACTGTCCTTCATTGCATTGGCAAAACGAAAACAGGAACCGGCAATCGATGCTGTTTTTGCACTGTTAAAAGCCTTGTGGCGCAGCTGATTGACGATGTGAACATCTTTCCCCAGTGCATCTGTGGATAACTCATTGCATAAACACTGGACGTAAACGGGATAAGCGCGGAGATCCCCACATCCGCATTTTTTGTCCCAATTCCATCCTTTGCCAATACACCGATTATTCAGCGTTTATGAAAATCCCAAATCGCTGATTTTGAACGCGTATACCTGGTTATCCACAGGCGCTAAGGGGTGTTAACAACTACTACTATTCGTATATATCAATTCTTAATATAAAACCGTCCAACCTCGTCAGCGTCGGTGCGGGAACATGGTTTGGCTATTTTCAATAGGGTAAAAATGCGTACTTACTAGACCGCAAAATATTACGTCCTGAGCATTTTTAGATTGCCGTGCTGAAATGGGTGTAAATGGATGTAATATTGGCGCCCATGATCGTTACAGATTCCGTTCAAATAACACCAGAAATCCTGAGCCTCATCGCCGGTATCGATGAGTTCAAGGGCGCATGGCGTGCGCTAGGCACGCTTGCACCGGATCGGCTATCCGCACTCCGGCGGGTCGCCACGATTGAGAGCATCGGTTCGTCCACACGCATCGAAGGGAGCAGGTTGTCCGATCGCGAGGTCGAGCGCCTGTTGTCCAATCTGCAAATCAAGTCTTTCACGACGCGGGATGAACAGGAAGTCGCCGGTTATGCCGAGGTGATGGAGTTGGTGTTCTCATCTTGGCAAGACATCGCGCTAACTGAAAACCACATCAAGCAACTGCATCGCGATTTACTGACTTACAGCGAGAAAGACGGCTGGCATCAAGGTAATTACAAAACCTCCACGAATAGCGTGGTGGCTTTTGATGAGGACGGGAAACAATTGGGCGTCGTTTTTGAAACCGCAACGCCTTTCGAAACGCCGCTCTTGATGACTGAACTCATTGAGTGGTTCAGTGCGGAGCGCGAAGCGGCACGACTTCATCCTTTGCTGCTCATCGGCATTTGGGTCGTGGTTTTGCTCGAAATCCATCCATTTCAGGATGGGAATGGCCGGCTTAGCCGGGTTCTCACCACCCTGTTGCTATTACAGGCTGGCTACGCCTACGTCCCTTACAGCTCCTTGGAAAGCGTGATCGAGCAAAGCAAGGAGGCCTATTACCTGGCGTTGCGGCAAACGCAAGGCACGATCCGCACGACTGCGCCGAATTGGCAGCCGTGGTTGACATTCTTCCTGCGCGCGCTCGCTGAACAGGTCCGCCGTCTCAATCGCAAGGTCGAGCGTGAAAAGCTGGTGCTGGCCGCGCTCCCTGAGTTGTCGCTACAGATTGTCGAGTTCGCCCGGGAACATGGCCGTATCACCATGGGCGATGCGATTCGCCTAACCAACGGAAATCGCAACACGCTCAAGCAACATTTCCGGGCCTTGGTCGAACAAGGCCACCTCGGTCAGCATGGTGCTGGCCGGGGCGTCTGGTATGAATTGAGATAAGGGAATGACAAGCGATTGTCTCTTAAAGCTTTATTGACCAGCGGTGGCGGTGGCCCTTTAACCGAATTCCTGTATGCGTACATCACATCAAAATTCAGAGTAGAGCAGTCCATCTGGCAGCGAATAGCGAATCAAGTCTGCTCCATTACTGCAATTCATGCCTCCAACGTCATCAAACTCGCATTGCCGCCGGCAGCAGTGGTATTGACACACAATGCGCGTTCGGCAACCAGCCGCCAGACGGGAATGTCATCGGCCTCACCAGTCGCCATCCACATCACCAGGCTGTCGTCCCGCGCAGCCAGCTGCGGCAGCAATTCCTGCAGACGCGGTGTTTCGAGTAACGCAAAAGCCAATACCTTCGCTTCATCAACCTGTTCGACGTAGTGAAGCGCATCGCGTACCGCTGATGGCAGATCCGTCGGTAAGGCCTGCATTGCAATCTGATCGAGTACCGGCTGGTTGCCGGTTGCCAGTACCGCCGCCAATTGATTCAGCAAGCCGCCCTTGCCTTGCGCGCCGCATAACACCGCGCCGCGCGGCGCAAACGCCAGGGTATTGGTTTCGCCGGTCGGGCCGGGCAATGGAAGCATGCCGTGGTTAGGCGATGCATGCATGTAGCGACGCGCACGGGCGGCAATGGCCGGATGGTGCTGGTCGAGCCAGTCGATAAAGTCATTGAAAACGTCATTCGCCGGTAAGCGTTTGCCGACAGAAAAATCCGTCATCGCCGGTTGCCGTTGCAGGCGTTTCAGGTACAGCGGCCCGCCCGCTTTCGGTCCGGTCCCGGACTTGCCCTCGCCACCGAACGGCTGCACACCAACGACCGCGCCGACGATATTGCGGTTGACGTAGATATTGCCCACATGCGCATGCGCGGTGATGAATCCGATGGTTTCATCGATGCGCGAATGCACGCCGAGAGTCAGCCCGTAGCCGGTCGCATTGATCGCCTTCACCAGTGCCGGCAATGCGTCGCGCCGGTAACGCAGGACATGCAGCACCGGGCCGAAGACTTCTTCCGTGAGCTCTGACAGGGAATCGATTTCGATCACGGTCGGCGGGATGAACGTGCCGTCGTCGGATGCCGATGGCAAAGGCAGCTGGAATGTCCTTTTGCCAAGCGCTTTCATGCGATCGATATGCCCCTGCAGGCGAGCGCGCGCTTCCTCGTCGATCACCGGGCCGACATCGACGGACAGGCGGTCCGGAATGTCGATGGCCAGTTCCTGCATCGCGCCTTTCAGCATCCGCAGCACCCGGTCGGCGATATCTTCCTGCACGCACAGCACGCGCAATGCCGAACAGCGCTGGCCGGCGCTGTCGAAAGCCGACTGGATAGCGTCCTGCACGACCTGCTCCGGCAAGGCGCTGGAATCGACGATCATCGCATTCTGTCCGCCGGTCTCGGCGATCAGCGGGATCTCCCGCGCTTCCGCTACCGCCCGTTGCGCCAGTGTCCGGTTGATCAATTGCGCCACCTCGGTGGAGCCGGTGAAGATCACGCCGCACACCCGCGCATCGGCAACCAGCCGCGTGCCGACGGTACCGCCCTGCCCCGGCAGGAATTGCAATGCCGCTGTCGGTACGCCTGCCGCATGCAGCAGCTCGACCGCGCGCTGCGCGATCAGGGGCGTCTGCTCGGCCGGCTTGGCCAGCACCACGTTGCCGGCGGCGAGCGCCGCGGCGATCTCACCGGTGAAAATCGCCAGCGGGAAATTCCATGGACTGATGCAGACTACCGGGCCGAGCGCGGCCGCTGCCGGCGCTTCGCGCACCTGTGCGGCGTAATAGCGCAGGAAATCCACCGCTTCACGCACCTCGGCAATCGCATTCGGTAAGGATTTTCCGGCTTCGCGGACAGCCAGCGCCATCAGTTCGGCGTGATGCTCCTCGAAAAGGCGGGCCGCTTTTTCCAGCATGCCGGCGCGTACCGGCGGCGGCGTGTCCTGCCAGGTTGGCGCATAGCCGGCAGCGGCCTCCAATGCCGCCTCCACATCCTCGACCTCGGCTTCGGTCACCGAGCCGACGAGATCGCCGTGATTGGCCGGGTTGCGGATCGCTTGCGTCATGCGCGATGCGGAAGACACGGTTGCCAGCAACGGCGCGGCCTGCCATTGCCGGTCGGCGAGGCCGGTGAATGCATCGTGCAGTCTGCCGAGTACCGATTCATCGGTGAGGTCGATACCGGCGGAATTGACGCGCTCATCGCCAAACAAGGCGACCGGCAACCGGATCGCCGGATGCGGTGCGCCGTTCGATTGCGCTGCCCCGGCGAAAGGATCGGCGATCAGCGATTCGATCGACACCTCATCGTCGACGATCTGGTTCACGAAGGAGGAATTAGCGCCGTTTTCGAGCAGGCGGCGCACCAGATAGGCAAGCAGGGTTTCATGCGAACCGACCGGTGCGTAAATGCGGCATGGCTTGCCGAGCTTGTCCTTGCCGACGACCTGGTCGTACAGCGTCTCGCCCATGCCGTGCAGGCACTGGAATTCGTAATCGGTGATGTTCTGCTGTTGCGCCCAGGTATGGATGGATGCCAGCGTCTGCGCATTGTGGGTGGCGAACTGCGGGTAGATCACTTCGCTCGCCGCGAGCAATTTCTGCGCGCACACCAGGTAGGACACATCGGTGTACACCTTGCGTGTGTACACCGGAAAATCCGGCATGCCGTCGACCTGCGCGCGCTTGATTTCCGCATCCCAGTAGGCGCCCTTCACCAGCCGCACCATGAACCGGCGGTTGCTGCGGCGTGCGAGGTCGGCAAGGAAATCGATCACGAACGGGCAGCGTTTCTGGTACGCCTGGACGACGAAGCCGATGCCGTTGAAACCAGCCAGGTCCGGATCGAAGGCCAGCGCCTCCATCAGATCGAGCGACAATTCGAGGCGATCGGCTTCCTCGGCGTCGATATTCAGGCCGATGTCGTAGCGCTTTGCCAGCAGCAGCAATTGCTTCAGGCGCGGCAGCAGTTCCGCCATCACCCGCGCACGCTGCGCGCGCGAATAGCGCGGATGCAGCGCCGACAGCTTGACCGAAATGCCTGGTCCTTCCTTGATGCCGCGTCCATCTGACGTCCGCCCGATCGCATGGATCGCCTCTTCGTAGGCGGCGTAGTAGCGGCCCGCATCCTCGGCGGTCAGCGCCGCCTCGCCCAGCATGTCATACGAATACCGATAGCCCCGGGCTTCCTGCTCGCGGCTGTTGTCCAGCGCTTCGGCGATCGTCTGGCCGGTGACGAACTGGTTGCCGAGCATGCGCATCGCCAGGTCCACGCCCTTGCGGATCAGCGGTTCGCCACCCTTGGCGATCAGTTTTGTCAGTGCCGCCCCCAGGCCCTGCTCGCTGCTGGTGCCGACCAGTTTGCCGGTGATCAGCAACCCCCATGTCGCGGCATTGACGAACATCGACGGCGATTCGCCGAGATGCTTGCGCCAGTCGCCGCGGCTGATCTTGTCGGCGATCAGCCGGTCCGCCGTCTGGTGATCAGGAATGCGCAGCAGGGCTTCGGCCAGGCACATCAGCGCGACGCCTTCTTCGGAGGACAGGGAAAATTCATGCATCAGCGCATCGACGCCGGAAGCGCGGGTGCGCTTCGTCCGGACTGCGGTGACGAGTCGGCGCGCGAGTTGATGGATTGTTTGATCGGCGCCGGGATCGGCGCGATGCATGGCGAAGAGGGAACGCACCGCCGAGGCTTCTTCGCGCCGGTAGGCGGCCGTGATTGCTGCGCGTAGCGGTGACTGCGAGCGGGTTACTTCCGCATGAAATTCAGCGAAGGGGGTGGATGTCGATGGTAAGGGGTGGCGGTTTGTGGTGAGCATGGCGGGGCGGGTCTCGGAAAGTGGAGGACATACGGGTGATTTGATTGTAGGGAAGATTTGAGTGTATTAATTCTGGAAATATGGGGTATTGTCCGAATTACGTGTTTTTCAGAGGCGTTTGGCGGAATAAAATTTGGATGAATATTCATTGCGGCCTCGAATCTTGCTAGCCAATGCCGAGGACGTATCCCCTATTGCTGTAGGGCTCCTTCCCCC